>JAFAZM010000301.1 GCA_019239785.1 Sphingomonadaceae bacterium | reverse complement strand
TGGCGCGGCACAAGAGGATGGGCGACAGCCGCTACGTCGTCGAGCCCAACGTGAAGGAAGGCAAAGGCGGCCTGCGCGATCTCCACGCGCTGTTCTGGATCGGCAAATATGCCTATCGGCTGCACGACGTGAACGGGCTGGTCGCGGTCGGCTTGCTCTCCGCGGAGGAGCTGCGCCAGTTCCACCGCGCCGAGCGTTTCCTGTGGGCGGTGCGCTGCCACCTCCACCTCGTCGCCGGCCGCGCCGAGGAACGCCTGACCTTCGACTATCAGCGCGAGATCGCGGCCCGGATGAATTATGCCGACCGCGCCGGCGCCTCGGCGGTCGAGCGCTTCATGCGCCATTATTTCCTGCACGCGAAGATGGTCGGCGACCTCACCGGCATCTTCCTCGCCCATCTCGACGAGAAATTCGCGCGGCGCGGGCGGCGGATCGGGCTGCCCGCCTTCCGCCGCCGGCCGGGCAAGCTCGAAGGCTTCATGCTCGACCGCGGCCGGCTCGCCGTCCCAGACGAGGCGTTCTTCGCCCAGGACCCGGTGCGGCTGATTCAGATGTTCGCGCTCGCCGACGCGCACGGGCTCGAAATCCACCCGCTGGCGATGCGCGCCGCCGGCCGCTGCGCCAAATTGATCGACGCCGAGGTCCGCGCCGATCCGCGCGCCAATGCCTTGTTCCTCGACGTGCTGACCAGCCCCCGCGATCCGGAGACGGTGCTGAGGTGGATGAACGAGGCCGGCGTGTTCGGCCGCTTCGTCCCCGACTTCGGCCGCGTCGTCGCCCAGATGCAGTTCGACATGTATCATCACTATACGGTCGACGAGCATTCGATCCGGGCGATCGGCCTGCTCTCCAGGATCGAGCGCGGCCTGCTGAAGGAGGAGCATCCGCTCGCCACCGCCTTGTTCAAGCAGATCGCCTCGCGCCGCACCCTCTATGCCGCGGTGCTGCTGCACGACATCGCCAAGGGCCGCGGCGGCGACCACAGCAAATTGGGCGCGGAGGTCGCGATGGCGCTCTGCCCGCGGCTCGGCCTGACCGGCGCCGAGACCGAGACGGTGGCGTGGCTGGTCCGCCAGCACCTCTTGATGTCGATCACCTCGCAGCGGCGCGACATCGCCGATCCCAAGACGATCCAGGACTTCACCGACGAGGTGCAGAGCCTGGAGCGGCTGCGGCTCCTCTACCTGCTCACCGTGGTGGACATCACCGCGGTCGGCCCCGGCACCTGGAACAGCTGGAAGGGCCAGCTGCTGCTCTCTTTGTTCGAGGCGGCCGAGGAGAAGCTCCGGCTGGGCCACAAGCAGAGCGGCCGCAAGGAAAGGATCGCGGCGACGCAGGATGCCCTTTTCTCCGCGCTGGGCTGGGGCGCGAGCCGCTTCGCCGCTCACCTGTTCCGGCTCTCCGATTCCTACTGGCTGGCCGAGCCGGCCGAGGTGCTGGAAAGCAATGCACGCCTCGTCGACCGAGTGGACCGCGACCCTGACGGCGCCAAGCCGGTCGAGCTCAATCTCCGGCCGGAGCGCGGCGCCACTCTGGTCAGCATCTACACCAGGGACCGCCCGGGCCTGTTCTACCGGCTCGCCGGCGCGATCAGCCTGGCCGGCGGCAACATCATCGACGCCCGCATCCACACCACCAGCGACGACATGGCGCTCGACAATTTCCTGGTCCAGGGCGCGAGCGGCGGCGCGATCGCCGAGCCGCACCAGCTGAAGCGGCTCGAAGCGGCGGTCATGGACGCGCTCGCCGGCGCGGAGCCTTCGGCCGACCGGCTCTCGGCGCGGGCGCTGCCACTGCGCCGCGCCGAGGCCTTCAAGGTGCAGCCGGCGGCCTTCGTCGACAACAATGCCTCGAGCCGGTACACCGTGGTCGAGGTCAATGCCCGCGACCGCGCCGCTTTGCTGTTCGAGCTGGCCCGCGCCCTCTACCAGGCCAAGACGATCATCCGCAGCGCCCATGTCGCCACCCATGGCGAGCGCGCCGTCGACGTCTTCTACCTGACCGACCTCGATGGGGCGAAGATCGAGGCGCCGGCGCAGCTCAAGGCGATCGAGGCGGCCCTGCTCAAGGCCGCGACCGGCGAGTCCGGCGCGGGGCGAAAGGCCGCCTGACACCGCATCTCTTTCCGGAAAAATAGATGGCGCCGAGTTTCTCGTCCGTTTCCTCTATTTTAGAGACAGCCGCACCGGCCGCGACCGGCCAGGATGAACGAAGCCCCGAGAGGGGGCGAGTTTTCTAAAGTAGAGGAAAGTAGAAAATTGCGGGCCGCGTCGTCCCGGCCTTCGATCCCGCCTGCGGCAGCGCTCGGGAAAAGACTCCGGCGGCGTCTAGGGGCAGGAAGTCTCGGCGGGCCTCCCTCAGATGTCGGCCTTTCGTCGGAATGACGTCTTCGCTTGATGCCCCAGCAAAAAGGCCCGGCCATCCAAGCTTGCCAAGATGCAGCGTCGAACCTTGCTGGACGTTTATTGCCGTGATACTTGGATCGTAGTGGAGAGGGTGCGCTTTACGGCTTGCCGATGGTGACGCGGTCCATGCAATTTCCGCGCTGACAGACGAGCCGCAGGCGGCCCTTCTTATCGGGGGGGCTGATCATGCGCACAGGTCTCGGTCGTCTTGTCGCCAGGCTTGCTCTGGCGGCAGGGCTCGGACTTTCGATCGCCGGCGTTTCGCTGGCGACGCCGAACCCCGTCTACCTCAACCAGGGCAATGCCTGGACGGCCGCCGCGCGGGCCGATTTCTACGGCCGCGACCAGGGCTCCCGGATCATCCGGCTGGCCTGGCTGCGGGCGTTGAAGACCGCTGACGGAGCGCCCTTCCTCCAGGACGGCCTCGCCCGCTACGGCTATCTCCCCAATCCCAACGGCCGCTTCAACTTGCCGATCGGCTTCATGGCGGCGGGAGCGGCCGGGAACCAATATGCGGCGATGAACTGCTCCGCATGCCATACCCGCCAGATCGTGGTCGGCGGCACCGAATATCGGATCGACGGCGGTCCGGCGTTCACCGACTTCCAGGCCTTCCTGACCGACCTCGACGCCGCGGTCGGGCGCGTCCTGGCGGACGATGCGTCTTTCGCCGCCTTCGCCGCCCAGGTGCCCGGCGCGGGGCCGGACCTGAGGGACGAGGTCGCCGCCTGGTACCGCCGCGAGCATGCGCTGGTCAGCCGCGCCTTGCCGGCGAACAATCCGTGGGGCCTCGGCCGGCTCGATGCGGTCAGCATGATCTTCAATCGCCTGACCGGAATGGACCTCGGCCCGCCGCCCTCCTACATGATCGACGACAACATCCAGCCCGCGATCGCGCCGGTTCGATATCCCTTCCTCTGGAATGCGCCGCGGCAGGATCTGACGCAGTGGCCCGGCTTCTCCACGAACGGCAACGACTTCTTCGGGCTTATCCGCAATCTCGGCGAGGTCTATGGCGTGTTCGGCGTCTACCGGCCGCGCCGGCAGGCCGATCATGTCGATTTCCTGACCGACAATTCGGCCCAATGGACCGGGCTGGGCCGGCTCGAAACCCTGGTGAGGATGATCGGCCCTCCGCAATGGCCGTGGCGCATCGATCGTGCGCTCGCAGCGCGCGGCAGGGAGATTTTCAACCGCCCGAACTGGCAGGACGGCGGCTGCGTCAGCTGTCACGGCATCAGGCCGGGCCCCTTCCGCCCCACCCTGATTCCCCCGCGCCTCAACCCGACCTGGGCGACTCCGCTTTGCGACACCAACACCGATACGGCCGAATATGCGATCCTCAACCGGACCGCGCAAACCGGCGTGCTGCAGGGCGCGCACCTCCCGTTCCTCCAGCCCATGGGCGCGCAAGCCAAGGCCTTCGACCTGCTGGCGATGTCGGTGATCGGCTCGATCGTCCAGAATTCCACCACCCTGTCCCCTTATCTCTATGTAAACTCGGCGATGCCGCTTCCGCCCGTCGCGCAGCAGGCGGTCGGCAGCTTCGCGCTGCAGGGCACCCGGCTCTGCGGCCAGCAGGCGGGGCCGCACAAATATGAATCGCGCGTGCTGCAGGGCATCTGGGCGGCCGCGCCCTATCTGCACAACGGCTCGGTGCCGACCCTGGCCGACCTGCTGAGGCGGCCGGAGGACCGGCCGGCGTCCTTCCGTCTCGGCCGCAATTACGACACCGCGCTGGTCGGCCTCGCCCGCGACCAGGGCGCTTCGACGTACCTGCGAACGACGACCGGATGCGACGACCTGGCATCGGGCAACAGCCGATGCGGCCACGATTTCGGCACGAACCTCAGCGATGCCGACAAGCTCGCATTGCTGGAATATTTGAAGACGCTCTGAGCCGGCCGGCCGGCGGGACTTGGGGCCGCGCACGTCTCGCGTCATCCCGGCGACGGCCGGGATGACGGGCTAGAGTGGCGTGCGCTAATCCCGACTCGCTCATCCTGAGTAGCCGGTGAGCTTGGCGAACCGGCGTATCGAAGGACGCAGCACACTCGAGCGGTCCTTCGATACGGGCCTTCGCCAAGCTCAGTCCCTACTCAGGATGAGCGACGTGGTTCGCATTTAACGCACGGTGCTCTAACTCTAACTCCGCTGCTCAGCAAAAAGGCCCCCGCCGTTGCCGGCGAGGGCCCTCTTGCCCGTGCCCCGCTTCAGAAGCGGAAGCGGCCGGTGACGCCGAAGGTGCGCGGCTCGGCGAGGAAGCTCGAGAAGAGCTGGTTCGCAGTGGCGAAGCTCGGCGCGCCGAAGTTCTCGACATGGGCCACCGAGTTCGAGCCCTGGAACGGCGTGTTGAACGCGACCTGCTGGTAATCCTGGTTGAGCAGGTTCTGCGCCCAGAGCTCGATCGACCAGCGCTGGTCCGGCCCGCGAATGCCGAGGCGGGCATTGACCAGGGCGTAGCCGTCCTGGATCTTCTCCGGGAACAGGTCCGAGCCGGTGTTGTAGTCGCCGGTGATGCGCGTATCGACGTAGAAGAGCGCGCTCAGATTGGTGCCCGGAATCGGCGGCGTCCAGGCGATCGAGCCGGTCGCGGTGATCTTCGGCGCGTTCGAGAGATTCCTGCCCGGCAGCAGGAACAGGGCCGGATCGAGCGGCGTGCCGTTGTCGCGCCCGACCAGATCGCCCCGATAATGCGTGTTCGCATAGGTCAGGCCCGCGGTTATCTGCAGGTCGTGCACCGGATAAAGGGCCAGCTCGGCCTCGACGCCGGTCGAGATCACGCCGTCGTTGACGCTGCCCGGCGCGCAGGCGCCGGTGGCGGCGCTCGGGTCGGAATCGGTCGTGCCGAGCGAGGTGCTGCAGCCGTTGATGTTCTGCACCAGGAAGACCGAGCCGTTGAACGTGTTCAGCTGGAAGTTGCTGAACGATTCGCGGAAGGCGGCGAGGTTGAAGACGAAGCTGCGCTGCGTCCACTTGAAGCCGGCCTCCCAGGAGCGGACGATCTCTGGATCGAACTGCAGATTGGCGGTGTTGAAGCCGGCGCCGCGGCCGCCGAACTGACGCGGATCGGACGGCGAGAAGATCGGCTGGCCGAGCGCGGAGCGATCGAGGTTGAAGCCGCCCGCTTTGTAGCCGCGCGAATAGCTGGCGTAGATGAGCAGCCGCGAGGTCGGCTTCCAGGAGAGGATGCCGGTGCCGGTCCACTCGCCCTCGCGGCGATGGTCGCTCAGGTTGAGCGCATTCAACGAGCTCGAGCTGTTGCCCTGGCAGGTCAGGTTGACGACGCCCGCGGCCAGCCCCTGGAGCGAGGCCGGAAAGGCCGCCGCGCCGCCGGTCAGGAAGGGCGCGAAGAAGGCCTGCTGGGTCGGGCAGATGGTGTTGGAGTTATTGAAATTGGCCGAGAAATCCTTGCTCTCATGGGTGTAGCGCAGGCCGATCGTCACCGAGAGCGTGTCGGTGATGTTGAAGATGTTGTGGGTGAAGACCGCCCAATTGTGGCTGTTCTGGAAATAATTGGCGTTGTTGTCGCCGACATTGTTGACGGTGCTGAGCCGGTTGAGGCCGGCGATGAACACCGGCGCGGCGCCGCCGAAGGCGCCGGTGAGCGTCGCGATACCGACCGGGCTGAGGCAGCCGGGCGCGGCCGGATTGCGCAGCGCCGGATTGGGGTTGATCGTTGCGACCAGCCGGCAGGAGGCGAAGGCGCCGTACTGGCTGCCGAAAGTCAGATTGTCGCGGACGTGCAGTTTCTCGCTCGCATAATAGCCGCCGATCAGCCAGTCGAGGAAGCCGTTCAGCGCCGAGCCCTGCAGCCGCACCTCCTGGGTGAAGGTGCGGAAGTCGCGGAAGGCATTGTCGTCGTCGTTGCGGCGCAGGATGTCGACGTTCGAATAATCGGTGTCGGACGGCGAATAGGAGCGATAGCCGCGATAGGCGGTGATCGAGGTCAGCCGGGCATGCGGGCTGATGTCCCAATTGAGCTCGCCCGAGACCCCCCAGTCGGTGGTCCGGCCCTTGTAGGTCGTGCCGGGGGTCAGCGAGATGCGGCGGTTGAACGGATCGCCGGCGCCGGGGAAGGTGCCGCCGAGGCTGGTGAGCACGTCGACGATGCGGTTGCCGGAGGGCGAGCCGCCATCGCCCGGCTGGCGGATGGCGAAGTCGCCGAGCTGGCCGGGCGTCGGATCGAAGGTTTCCAGCGTGCTGATATAGGTGGCGCCGCAGCAGGATTCGTTGCGCCAGGTGTAATCGCCGATCAGGCGGACCGAGAGGTTGCTGCCCGGCTCGAACAGCAGCTGGCCGCGGACGAAGGCGCGGTTGCGGTCGTTGACGCGGGTCTCGGTGCCGTTCGCGGCATTGACGACATGGTAGAAGCCGTCGCGCCGCGTGTAGACGCCGTCGAGGCGGAAGGCGACATGCTCGCCGATCGGGCCGGTGAGGTCGAGGGCGCCGCGGACGTAATTGTAATTGCCGTAGCTGAGATCGGCGGAGCCGCCGAACTGGAATTCCGGGCGGCGGGTGATGATCGAGATCAGGCCGGCCGACGCGTTGCGGCCGAACAAGGTGCCCTGCGGGCCGCGCAGCACCTCGATCCGCTCGACCTCGCCGAGCTCGTTGAGGCCGATGCCGCTGCGCGAGCGGTAGACGCCGTCGATGAACACGGCGACCGAGCTTTCCAGGCCCGGATTGTCGCCGACCGTGCCGATGCCGCGGATACGGGCCGAGCCGTTCGCCTCGGTGCCGGTCGAGGAGACGAGCAGGGAGGGGGCGAGCTGGTTGAGCTGGCGGATGTCGCTGGCGCCGGTATTCTGCAATTGCTCGCCGCCGACCGCCTGCACCGCGAGCGGCACGTCCTGCAGCAGCTGGCGGCGGCCCTGGGCGGTGACGACGATGTCCTGGCCGTTCTCGCTCTCGGGCGCGGCGGCTTGGGTGGCGCTCGGCTGAGCCGGCTGGTTCGCATCGGGTTGCGCATAAGCGGGCGTGGCGAGCGCGGTGATGCCGGCTGACAGCAGCCAGAAGCTCTTCGACATGAACTTTCCTCCCCAAAAGCTTGTCTTGTTTTGCCGAGAGCTACTCCGAATGTGGCTTTTCCGCCAGCGCAAAACCCGCGGTTTCCCGTTGGTTTCAGGGCGTTCATTGCAAATCCGCAACATAATCGTTGCAGTCTGAAACTAGTCTGGAAAGCTGCCGTTACGGAAAGCGGGCTTTTCCGGAATCAGCCGGCGGCGCACCTGGCGGCCGCTCTCTGCGCTTTGGACGGCGCCGCAGGCCCGCAGGACGGCGCGCGCGGGCGGTCGGATGGACTTAGGAGGGCAAAGGCGGGCTCCCTATACGGAAGCCCTCCCTTGCGAGCGATTTGGGACGGCCCAATCCCAACCCGAATTTCGTCATGCCGGCGAAAGCCGGCATCTCGGGACAGACGTCACGGTGGGTCTCCGCGAGACCCCGGCCTGCGCCGGGGTGACGCTTCGCGTCACTTGGGGGCGAGCACCATCAGCATCTGGCGCCCTTCCATGCGCGGGTGCTGCTCGACCTTGGCGGTTTCCGAGACGTCCGCCTGAACGCGCTGCAGGAGCTGCATGCCGAGCTCGCCATGGGCCAGCTCACGGCCGCGGAAGCGCAGGGTGATCTTCACCTTGTCGCCCTCGCCGATGAAGGAGAAGACCTTCTTCATCTTGGTGTCGTAATCGTGGTCGTCGATGTTCGGACGCATCTTGATCTCCTTGATCTCCTGCGTCTTCTGCGACTTGCGGGCGAGGTTGGCCTTTTTTTGGGCCTCATATTTGTACTTGCCGACATCCAAGAACTTGCAGACCGGCGGATCGGCATTGGGCGACACCTCGACGAGGTCGAGGCCGACGTCGGCGGCCTGCTCGATCGCTTCGGCTGTCAGCAGGACCCCGAGATTCTCGCCATTCTCATCGATCACGCGCACCTTCGGCACGGTAATGAATTCGTTGAAGCGGGGGCCATTGAGCGGCGGCGGGGTCGGTCGCCGGGTGAGTGGAGGACGTATGTCGGTTTCTCCTGATCGTTGGTTGGTTGCGCCGTTCTCTAGTCGCACTTCGCAGCGAAGGGAAGGCGAGCGAACGCCTCCCGTTGACGGTAAGAAGACTTTCCGCCGATAGCGCGTGAATGGGGGGTGAATGGCGGGCGCGGTGAACAGATGGGAATGGCGGCGCCCACCGGCAAGTGCGGTCGCGCTCGCCGCCTTGCTCGTCGCGCTCGTGATCAACCATGCCGGCTATCGCGGCGGCGGCGCCGACGACTGGCACTATCTGGAGGCGGCGCGCTGCGCGGCGGCGCATCACGGCCTCTGCGTGCCCGAGAGTCATTGGTGGGCGCGCTTTCCCCTGGTCGCGCCGATGGCGGCGCTGCTTGCGCTCGGCGGCGAAAGCCGGGTGATGGTCGGGCTCGTGCCGCTGCTTTACGCTGCGCTCGCATTGGTCCTGTTCACTTTGCTGGTCGAACGCCGCTTCGGCCGCGCGGAGGCGATCGTCGCGGGCGTGCTGCTGGCGACCCTGCCCTCGATCGCCCTCGTGCTGCTCCAGCCCAATGTCGACACGGCCGAGCTCGCCTTCGTGCTTGGCGCCTTGCTGTTGATCGAGGCGGCGGCGCGCAGCAGACGCAGGCGCGAAGCGCTGCTCGGCGGCGCGCTGCTCGGCCTCGCCATCCTCACCAGGCCGAGCGCGCTGGCCTGGCTGCCGATCGCGGCGCTTGCCGTGGCCGCGCTGCCGAAGCTGGGCCGGCTTGCCGCGCCTGCGGCGCTCGGCCTCGCTTTGGCGTTCGGCGCCGAAATGGCGGCTTATTGGCTCTGGCTCGGCGATCCTCTGCACAGCTGGCGCCTGTCGCTCGGCCATACCAGCATTCCCAGCGCCGAATTGCCGCCCGGCTTCCGCAGCGCGCGCGGGCCCCTGTTCAACCCCGATTATATCGCCGCCTGGCGCCCGGCGATGGGGAAACACGTCCATTGGACGATCGATCCCCTGCTGAACCTGCTCGCCAATCCGGCGATGGGCACGCTGCTGATCGCCGCCCTGCTGCTGCTCGCGCTCAAGCGGCCGTCGCCCAGGGAGGCGCAGGGTCGCGCTCTGCTCTGGCTGCTCGGCGCGGCGATCCTCTATTTCGGCGCGATCACCTATGCCTTCGCGATCGACCCCAAGCCACGCATGTTCCTGCCGGTCGGCGCGATCGGCGCGACGATCATCGCGGTGCAGGCCGTGGCGATGTGGCGCGCCGGCAGCAGGGCCATCGCCGCGGTGGTCGGCCTCGTCACCGTCGGCATGAACCTGGCCTATCTCGCCACCGTGCCCGACCTTAACGGACTCGAGCCGGCGGCCGCCGCCTGGGCGCGGGAGCTGGGGCCGACGCTCGCGGTGGACGATGCCAGCCGCCGCTTCCTGACTTTGGTGCCCGGCGTGCAGGCGCTCCCGGTCGATCCGCCCGGGGCCCGGCGTTACATGATCGTGGCGCTCGGGCGCTGCGAGGAGGTGGAGCGGTTCCGCGCCGGCTGGCGGATCGAGCGCCGGGAAGTCGTGACGACCGCCGGTGGGGAGCAGGCCTCGCTCTGTTTGTTCGGTCGCTGAGTACTCCCTCTCCCCGGCGGGAGGAGGGTCGATGCTGCACCTCTCATCGTCATCTGCCCAGATTACACCCGAAGATCCGGCGGCAGCGCCTCGGCGCTGAGGCGGGCGGCGAGGCCGTCGAGGGGGACCACTTCCTGGCGCGCATCGGCGCCCAAAGGCCGCAGCGCCACCGTCCGCTCCTCCGCCTCGCGCTTGCCGAGGACGAGGAGGTAGGGAACCTTGGCGAGGCTGTGCTCGCGCACCTTGTAGT
>JAFAZM010000273.1 GCA_019239785.1 Sphingomonadaceae bacterium | reverse complement strand
CGCCCTTTTTCAGATCTGCGATCCGATCGCATCAGATCGACAGCTCTGGGTCGTTCGTTGCCGCGATTTCCGAGTCGTCGGATGAGATCCGACTGGAAGTCGCTTCAGGGAAACGGCGTGCCCTGATAGGCCACTTCGACATTCCCGTTCTCCTCATGGGCGCGAAAATAGAGCGGCGCGGTGCCGCCGTCGGCGAAGGTGACGTCGCCGGTGCAGCGCAGCTCGCTGTCGCTGCGCGCGGTCTCGCGCATGTTGGCAATGCTCGCGATCTTCAGCGGCCGGTCCTGCGACAGCAGGCGGGCGCGGCCGGCAAGCTCGTCGCAGCCGAGATGCGCGATCCCGCCGCAGCCCGACAGCGCCGGCAATGCGGCCAGCCACGTCAAGGCGAAGCGGATCCTGCGACCCCCTAAACGCATGCAAGACCCCCGGTTTCCCCCATCGCCGGTAAGCCGGCGGCGACGCCAAGGCTTCACCATCCCGCTCGCGAACGCAAGAGCGGATTGCGCAGCCTATTCAGCGGGAAGGATAATTCGGCGCCTCGCGAGTGATGGTGACGTCGTGCACGTGGCTTTCGCGCAGCCCGGCATTGGTGATGCGGACGAACTGCGCTTTGCGCTGCAGCTCGGCGATCGTCGCCGCCCCGGTATAGCCCATCGCCGCCTTCACCCCGCCGACCAGCTGGTGGATCACGTCGGCGGCATGGCCCTTATAGGCGACCTGGCCCTCGATCCCTTCCGGGACGAGCTTGAGCTGGTCCTTAATGTCCTGCTGGAAATAGCGGTCGGCGGAGCCGCGCGCCATCGCCCCGACCGAGCCCATGCCGCGATAGGATTTGTAGGCGCGGCCCTGGTAGAGGAAGGTCTCGCCGGGCGCCTCCTCGGTGCCGGCGAGCAGCGAGCCGATCATCACTGCCGAGGCGCCGGCGGCAAGCGCCTTGGCGACGTCGCCGCTGGTGCGAAGCCCGCCGTCGGCGATGATCGGCGTGCCGGTCTTCGCCGCCGCCTCGGCCGAAGCCATGATTGCGGTGAGCTGCGGCACGCCGACGCCGGCGACGACGCGGGTGGTGCAGATCGAGCCGGGGCCGATGCCGACCTTCACCGCGTCGGCGCCGGCGCCGATCAGCTTGCGGGTCGCCTCGGCGGTGGCGACATTGCCGGCGACGATCTGCACCTTGTTGCTGTGCTTGCGGATCCGCTCCACCGCGGCAGCGACGTCGACATTGTGGCCGTGGGCGGTGTCGATGACGAGCAGGTCGCATTCCGCGTCGATCAGGGCCTGCGAGCGATCGAAGCCCTTGTCGCCGACCGTGGTCGCGGCGGCGACCCGCAGCCGCCCGCCGGCATCCTTGGTGGCATTGGGATAGGTGACCGCCTTCTCGATATCCTTGACCGTGATCAGGCCGACGCAGCGCTGATCCTCGTCGACGACCAGCAGCTTCTCGATCCGGCGCTGGTGCAGCCGGCGCCGCGCCTCCTCCTGGGAGACACCCGGGCCGACGGTGACCAGGTCCTCGCGGGTCATCAGCTCGGAGACCGGCTGGCGCGGATTCTCGGCGAAGCGGACGTCGCGATTGGTGAGGATGCCGACCAGCCTGCCGTCCGCCTCGGTGACCGGAATGCCGGAAATCTTGTGCTTCGCCATCAGCTTCAGCGCATCGGCGAGGGTCTGCTCCGGCCGCATCGTGATCGGATCGACGATCATCCCGCTTTCGTAGCGCTTGACGGCGCGGACCGCGGCGGCCTGCTCCTTGATCTCCATGTTGCGGTGGAGGACGCCGAGGCCGCCCAATTGCGCCATCACGATCGCCATGTCGGCGCCGGTCACCGTGTCCATCGCCGAGGAAAGGATCGGGATGTTGAGCGCGATCTCGGCGGTTACAATGCTGCGCGTGTCGGCCTGGCTCGGCAGGACCGAGGATTCGGCCGGCTGCAGCAGGACGTCGTCGAAGGTCAGCCCAAGCGGAATGTCGCGGCTCATTCGGCGCTCCTTTGCGGGCCGGCATAGATTGCGGGATCGGCGAGGCGCCGGACCAGGGCGACGAGCAGGTTCGCATCCTCGACCGCGCCGCCCATCTCGATCTGGCCGTCGGCCTGGTCGCTCGGCCGGTGATAGCGGCCTTCGAGGAAGGCGTTGAGCCGCGCCATGCTCGCGAAGGAACCGCCGACCATGATTGCCGGGACGCCGTGGCGGGTGAGCGCCCAGCCGTCCTGCCGCTGCGTCATGCTGTCGGCCTCGTGCGCGCTGTCCATGCGGCGGCCGAGACTTGCGGCGGTGATCGCGACCTGCTCGTCGAGCGCCGGCACCGAGCGGTTGAGGATCGCCACCGGCTCGCCCTCCGGTGCGACCGCGACTGTATCCATGTTGATCGCGGCGACGATCGAGGGCAGCGGCACCGGCGGATGGGTGGCGAAATATTCGGCGCCGAGCAGCCCCTTCTCCTCCGAGGTGGTCGCGAGGACCAAGATGTCGCGGGCCGGGCGCGGGCCCTGGGCGAGACGGCCGGCCGCCTCGATCAGCATCGCGACGCCGCTGGCATTGTCGACGGCGCCGTTGCAGATCCGG
>JAFAZM010000052.1 GCA_019239785.1 Sphingomonadaceae bacterium | reverse complement strand
TGGCTGAGCCCGGTCTGCGAGGTCGGCTCGTGCGCGATCGGCGGGAACAGCAGATTGCCGTTGCGCACCCCGCCCTGGATCAGGCCGGCATCGGGCGCGGTGTGCATCGCGCGGTAGAATTCCTGGCCGTCGAGCCGGTGCGTGTCGACATAATGGAGGAAGTTGCCGGCGGTGATCGGCGCCCGCTCCGTCTCCAGCGCGACGATGATGTCGCCGGCGCTGGTGTGCAGCAGCACGCGGACCGTTGCGGGTACATGGGCCGGCGCCGGAGCCGCGGCTGGCGGCTGGGCCGCGACGGCCGCGCCGAAGCAAAGCAGGAGAGACAAGATAAGGTTACGCAACATGGTCAGGCTCCTTCCCTGCCTGCAACGCTCCGCCGCGCGCCATAGAGCAGATAGATGATGATGCCCACGACATGGGCGCAGGCGAACCAGATCTGCGTCTTCTGCGGGAGGCTGTAGATCAGGTAGAGGCAGCCCAGGATGCCGACGATCCCGACCGGCCAGGCGAAGGGGGTGCGGAACAGGCGCTCGGCGTCCGGCGCACGCCTGCGCATCACCAGCATGCAGGCGCAGACCGCGATGAAGGCGGTGAGCGTGCCGGCATTGGCGAGCGCGGCGAGGTCGGCGAGCGGGATCAGCCCTGCAAGCACCGCGACGACGAGCGCGGTGAAGATCGTGATCCGCACCGGTGAGCCGCGACCGGTGACCCGCGCCAGCGCTTCCGGCAGCAGCCCGTCGCGCGCCATCACGAAGAAGATCCGGCTCTGCCCGTAGAAGAAGGCGAGGATCACGGTCGGCAGCGCCACCACCGCGGAGACCGCGAGATATTTCGCCGCCAGCGGCTGGCCGATCTCGCGCAGGATCAAGGCCAGCGGCTCGGGACTGTTGGCGAAGCGGCTGAAGACGAGCGCGCCGATCGCCGCGCCCGCCACCGCCATGTAGATGATCACGCAGGCGAACATCGAGCCGACGATGCCGATCTTGAGATCGCGGCCGGGATTCTTGGTCTCCTCCGCCGCGGTCGCGATCGCATCGAAGCCGTAGAAGGCGAAGAAGATGATCGCCGCCGCGGCCATGACGCCGACCTCGGCCGGCTGGCCGTCGGGGCCGATGCCATGATGCTTGGCGAAGCCGAACGGCATGAAGGGCTCGAAATGCGCGGCGTCGAAATAAGGCAAAGCCACCGCGACGAAGACGACCAAAGCGAGCACCTTCACCGCGACCAGGATCGCGTTCAGCGTCGCGCTTTCCTTGAGCCCGTAGATCAGCAGCCCGGCGACCACGAAGATGATGAAGATCGCCGGCAGGTTGACGATCCCGCCGAGCTCGGGCCCCTGCGACAAGGCCGTCGGGAAGCCCGCCCAGGCCTGAAGCAGCGGTGCGGCATAGCCCGACCAGCCGACCGCGACCGCGCTCACCACCAGCGAATATTCGAGGATCAGGCTCCAGCCGACGATCCAGGCGAGCAATTCCCCGAGCACGACATAGGTGTAGGTGTAGGCGCTCCCCGAGGCCGGGATCATCGTCGCCATCTCGGCATAAGCGAGCGCCGCCGCCGCGCAGATGATGCCGGCAATGGCGAAGGAGAGGATCACCGCCGGCCCGGCCTTGGCCGCGCCGACTCCGATCAGGGTGAGGATGCCGGTGCCGACGATCGCGCCGACTCCGAGCGCGATCAGATGCGGCCAGGACAGGCTGCGCGCCAGCCGGTGGTGCGGCGCCAGATCCTGCTCGGCGACGATCGCCTTCTTTGCATTCCATCTCGCCATCGCACCCCTCCCCCGTCCGACCGGCGGCCATCTTGCTGCGCCGGGACGGCTCCTTCAAGCGTGGCCGATTTGGCACAGTCGGAACCTTGCGTCCCCTTTTTGCTCGGCGCCTGGGCCCTGTTGGGAACCATGAGCCTTGATCTGAGTTAAGGCCGCGCGGTGGGTTGGCCAAAAATCATGTCGAACGAAAAGCTTGAATCAATGCAGCCGGCGGCGGCGCCGGCAGAGAAGGTTGGCCTCGTCCTCTCCCTCAAGGGCGGAGACAGGCCGGCGGATGAGAAGGTGGATGTCCTGATCGGCGGGGACGACCCGCGCGAGGCCGGCACCTTGCGCGCCCAGGCGCGGCGCTGCCGCAGCCTGGCCCAGACGATGACCGACCAGCAGGCCGTCGACGCCTTGCTTGCGATGGCGTCGGAATATGACGCCAAGGCGCAAGGCCTGCATCCCACCCAATAGGGCGATTGGTTCCCGCGGCCGACGCGGCTAAGGACGGGCCATGGCCGAGGAACAGATCGCGCGCGACCGCAACATCGCCCTGTTGATCGATGCCGACAATGCCTCGCCGGACTCGCTCGATCCCGTGCTCACCGTTCTCGCGGAGCTCGGCACGGTCAACATCCGCCGCGCTTACGGCAACTGGCAGAAGCCCGCGCTGAAGGGCTGGGCCGCGATCGTCCATCTCCATGCGATCGCGCCGCAGCAGCAGTTCGACCTCACCAAGGGGAAGAGCGCGACCGACATGAAGATGATCATCGACGCGATGGACCTGCTCTACGGCGGGCACGTCCAGGGCTTCGGCATCATGTCCAGCGACAGCGACTTCATGCCGCTGGCGATGCGCATCCGCCAGGACGGGCTGCCTGTCTACGGCTTCGGCAGCGCCAAGACCCCAAAGAGCTTCCAGGCCGCCTGCACCCGCTTCATCGACGTCGGCGCCCTCAGCCGGACCGCGGAGGCCGAGCCCGAGCCCGCGGCCGGTTCGGACGCCGCGCCGGTCGTCGACGCGGAGCTGGTCAAGCTGCTGGGCGACGCGATCAAGGCGTCGAAGCGCGACGAGCGTGGCTTCGCCAGCATCTCGGAGATCGGCCGTCGGGCCGGCAACCGCTCCTCGTTCGACGCGCGCAATTACGGGTATTCGCGCCTGTCCGAGCTGATCGCCGCGATCCCCAACTTCCAGGTCGAGCGGCGCGACGGCGGCGCCGTCTACGTCAAGCGCGTGCGATGATCGAGATCGCGCCGCTCGGCGGAGCGGACCGCGCCGATTGGGAGACGCTCGCCCGCGGCTACAAGGCCTTTTACCGGACCGAGCATCCCGACGCGCGCTATGACGAGACCTGGCGGCTGCTCCTGGCGGACGAGCGGATCCACGGCCTCGGTGCCCGGCTCGACGGGCGTCTGGTCGGGATCGCCCATTATCTGTTCCACGCCCAGACCTGGACGGCCGACGCCTGCTATCTGCAGGACCTGTTCACCGCCGAGACGGCGCGCGGCCGCGGCGTCGCCACCGCGTTGATCGAGGAGGTCGCGGACGCAGCGCGCGCCCGCGGCGCCGCGAAATTCTACTGGATGACCAAGGCCGACAATCAAGTCGCCCGTGCGCTCTACGACCGGATCGCGCGCTTCAAGGGCTTCATTCGCTACGATTATCCGCTGTAGGCGGCCCTTCCCCGCCATGGTATCGGACCCCCGAATCAGCGTCGAAAAGGGGGCATTCGGCATGATGCGGGTTGCGTATGCGTTTCTGTGCCTGGCGGCGCTCGCCGCCTGCAATGGCGGGGGCCAGGATAGAGCGGCGGCGACGGGGACCGCCCATTTCGTCAACAGCCCGGACAATGCGCGCTCGATGGCGCTGCGCGACGCCTATGCGGACTTCTCCTTCGACTATCCGGCTGGCTGGGCGCAGACCCCGCAGCCGATCGACGGCACCGCCGAGAATTACGTCCGCGTCGCGCCGCCAATGATCAACGGCTACGAGCCCTACGCCTTCATGGTCGGCCATGTCTCGGGCAGCGGCAATGCCGCCCGCGATCGCGCCGACCTGCCGCGGGCGGCCAACGACCTTGCCGGCCGCTTCGGCGCGACCTTCCGGAATTACCATATCGTGTCGTCCGGGCCGGGGCGGATCGCCAATTATGCCAGCTATGGCTGGCGCTTCACCGCGACCGCGCCCGGCGTGAATGGGGAGCCCCCGGTGCAAATCTACGGTCGCGGCGATCTGGTCCTGCCGCCCGGGGCGACCCGCGGCGTCACCCTGATCTCGCTCGCCACCAGCCGCGCCGGCGACGTCCACAGCATGGCGGAGGTCGGCGAGCGCGGCCCGCTGAAGGCGATCCTCGACAGCTTCCGGCTGGCCAACGTCCAAATTGCGCCGGCGGCGCCGGCCACGCGGGCTCCGGCTGCCGTCAACGCGACCTCGCCGATCGGCGACGTGCCAGAGCCCGCGCCGAAACAGACCACGGCGCCGCGGGCGCGTCCGGCCACGCCGCCGGGCGCCACCGCACCGCCGGCCGCACATCCTCAGCCCGCCGCGACGGTGCCGCATCCCGCGCCTGCCGCACAGCCCGCGCCGGAACGGCCGAAGCAGGAGACGCCCTCCCCCGCCCCGCCGCGCCCGGCGCCGGCCGGCAACGGACAGTAGAACGAGGCCCGAGGGAGCGGGCCATGCCGATCCAGCAGGAAGGCGGCGGCCGAAATGACTCCGCCGATCGCCTTGCTTCTCACGACTCGAGACACGTGGTAGGATTGGGCGATGACCGCGCTCCGCAAATGGGACGAGCCCCGACCGGTGAAGCTCACCATCGACGACTTCCTGCGGCTCGACGAGACGGAAGCGTTCCGGGACTATGCGAAGACGGAGCTGATCGAGGGGGTGATCTTCGCAATGAATGCGCAGTACAGCGCGCATGCGCACGCCAAGACCCTCCTTCTTCGCCGTCTTGCTGATGCGGTCGACAAGGTATTGCCGGGCTACGTGACCTGGTCCGAAGTCTCGGTTGCCATCCCTCCCGGGAATCTGCCCGAGCCTGACCTTGTCGTGACCAACTTTCGGCCGAGCCCGCGCGCGCCAGTACCGGCGGAGACGATCGCGCTTGTCGTGGAGGTCGCCGACACAACGGCGGCGTTCGATCTCGGACAGAAGGCCGGCGTCTATGCGCGCGCCACCATTGCCGAATATTGGGTCGTCGATCTCGACGCCGGTGCGATCCGCCAGCTCTGGGAGCCCGGCACCGAAGGCTATGGCCAGCAGAAGACCATCGCGCTCGGCGAGCCGATCGCTGCGATCACCATGAAGGGACTAAAGATAGAAACCACCGGACTCCGCTGAGATCGGTGGTCCGGGCTTTCCGGACCCGCCCTTCCTACCGAGTCAGCTTCTTGTAGCTCATCCGGTGCGGCCGGTCTGCTTCGGGGCCGAGGCGCCGCCTTTTGTCTTCCTCATAGGCTTCGAAATTTCCTTCGAACCATTCGACGTGGCTGTCGCCCTCGAAGGCGAGGATGTGGGTGGCGAGGCGGTCGAGGAAGAAGCGGTCGTGGCTGATGATCACCGCGCAGCCGGCGAAATTCTCCAGCGCCTCCTCGAGCGCGCGCAGGGTCTCGACGTCGAGATCGTTGGTCGGCTCGTCGAGCAGCAGGACGTTGCCGCCCTGCTTCAGCATCTTGGCGATATGGACCCGGTTGCGCTCGCCGCCCGAAAGCTGGCCGACCTTCTTCTGCTGGTCCTGGCCCTTGAAGTTGAAGGCGCCGACATAGGCGCGGGTGCCGATCTCGTGCTTGCCGAAATGGAACACGTCGGAACCGCCCGATATCTCCTCCCAGACATTGTGGTTGGGATCGAGATGGTCGCGCGACTGGTCGACATAGCCGAGCTGGACGGTGGGGCCGATCTTGACCTCGCCGCTGTCCGGCTGCTCGGCGCCGGTGATGAGCTTGAAGAGCGTGGTCTTGCCGGCGCCGTTGGGGCCGATCACGCCGACGATGCCGCCGGGCGGCAATGAGAAGCTCAGATCCTCGAAAAGCAATTTGTCGCCATAGGCCTTGGAGACCTTCTCGATATCGATGACGTTGCCGCCGAGGCGCTCGGGGACCTGGATCAATATCTGCGCCTTGCCCGGGGTGCGATTCTCCTGCGCTTCGACCAGCTCGTCGAAGGCGCGGATGCGGGCCTTGGACTTGGCCTGGCGCGCCTTGGGCGAGCGGCGGATCCATTCGAGCTCGTCGTTGATCGCCTTCTGCTTGCCCGCCTCCTCGCGCTCTTCCTGCTCCAGTCGCTTAGCTTTCTTCTCCAAATAGCCGGAATAATTGGATTCGTAGACGTAGTAGCGGCCGCGATCGAGCTCGAGCACCCAGTTCACGACATTGTCGAGGAAGTAGCGGTCGTGGGTGACGAGGATGACGTTGCCCGGATAGTCGACGAGGTGCTTCTCCAGCCATTGCACGCTCTCGGCGTCGAGATGGTTGGTCGGCTCGTCGAGCAGGAGGATGTCGGGCTTCTCGAGCAGCAGCCGGGTGAGCGCGACGCGGCGCTTCTCGCCGCCGGAGAGGTTGGTGACCGGGGTGTCGCCGGGCGGGCAGCGCAGGGCGTCCATCGCGATCTCGAGCTGGTTGTCGAGCGTCCAGCCGTCGACCGCGTCGATCTTCTCCTGCAGCTCCCCCATCTCCGCCATCAAGGCGTCGAAATCGGCATCCTCGGGCGGATCGGCCATCATCGCGCTGATCGCGTTGAACCGGTCCATCATGTCGGCGACCGGGCGGACGCCGTCCATGACGTTCTCCTTGACCGTCTTGTTCGGGTCGAGCTGCGGCTCCTGCTCGAGATAGCCGACCCGGATATTCTCGCCCGGCCAGGCCTCGCCGGAGAATTCCTTGTCGCGGCCGGCCATGATCTTCATGAGCGTCGACTTGCCGCTGCCGTTCGGACCGACGATGCCGATCTTCGCGTCGGGATAGAATTGCAGATGGACGTTGCTGAGCACCGGCTTGGCGGCGCCGGGGAAGGTCTTGGTCATCCCCTTCATGACGAAACTATACTGGGCGGCCATGGAGGCGCTCGCTTTCCTTGAATGTGATGTTGGAATCGCCGCGCTCCCTAGTGCGGCGGGCCGAGATTGGCAAACGGGTCGAGCCGCTCTAATCGCGCGCCATGCATAAGCTCCTCCTCGCCGCCGCCGCCCTGCCCGCCCTCGCGGCGCTCCCTTCCGCGGCGTCCGCGCAGAGCCTCGCCGACCGCGCCCCGGCCCTCCGCGACGCCGCGCTCGAGGGCGACACGCTCGCCTGGGACCTGGTCGAAGGCCTCACCACCGAAATCGGCCAGCGCCAGGCCGGCACCGATGCGGAGGCGCGGGCGCGCGACTGGGCAGTGCGCCGCCTGACCGCGCTCGGCTTCGCGAACGTCCATATCGAGCCGTTCGACATGCCGGTCTGGGTCCGCGGCGAGGAGCGTGCGGAAATCGTCTCCCCCTTCCCCCAGCAGCTGGTGCTGACCGCGCTCGGCAATAGCGGCGCGACTCCGCCCGCGGGGATCACCGCCGAGGTGGTCGCCTTCAACAGCGTCGCCGAGCTGGAGGCGGCGCCGGACGCGGCGGTGCGCGGTCGCATCGTCTTCGTCGACCATCATATGATGCCGACCCAGGACGGCTCGGGCTACGGCCAGTTCGGCGCCCCGCGCCGGCAGGGCCCGACCATCGCCAGCCGCAAGGGCGCGGTCGCGATCGTCGTCCGCTCGATCGGCACCGACCATCACCGCAATCCCCATACCGGCGTGCAGACCTTCGGGCCCGGCGTCCGCCCGATCCCGGCGGCGGCCTTGACCGTGCCCGACGCCGAGCAGCTCCAGCGCATCCTCGCCCGCGGCCTGCCGGTGCGGATGCACCTCATTCTCACCCCGCGCGACACCGGCACCCACCAATCCGGCAACGTCATTGCCGACGTCCCGGGCACCGACCCGGGCGCCGGCATGATCGTGATCGGCGGCCATCTCGACTCCTGGGACCTGGGCACCGGCGCGATCGACGACGGCGCGGGCGTCGCGATCACCGCCGCGGCGGCGCACCGGATCATGCAGGCCGGACGGCCGCGGCGGACGATCCGAATCGTCTGGTTCGGCGCGGAGGAGCCGGGCGGGCTTGGCGGCGCCGCGCTCTACGCGCGCCACCATCCGCAGGACAATGTCGTGCTGGTCGGCGAATCCGATTTCGGCGCCAACCGAGTCTGGCGGGTCGATCCGGGTCTCGCCCCGGCCAATGCCGCCCTGGCCGACCGCATCGCCGCCCTGGAGGCGCCGCTCGGCATCGTCCGCGGCCGCGAGCCGGCCGATGCCGGCACCGATCTCGGCCCCTGGGTGCGCGGCGGCGTCGCCGCGGTCGACCTCAATCAGGACGGCACCCGCTATTTCGACTATCACCACACGCCCGACGACACGCTCGACAAGATCGACCTCGCCCAGCTCCGCCAGAACGTCGCCGCCTGGACGGCGCTGCTTGCCGCAGCCGCCGACGCGCCGGAGCCGATTGCCGGCCTGCCGCCAAGAGCCGGCCCCTGACGCGAGCGCGCCGGCTTGACCTTTAGGGTCGCGCAATCGATTAGCGATCGATCCCGGGGGCGGGTGGAAAGAGGCCTTTGCTCGTGATCCACAGGCGCCTGGCATGCTTCCTCCTCGGCATCTCCGTGGTTCCGCTCCTCCCCGCCCCCGCAATTGCGCAGGTTCTCACCTCCCGGCTGACCGGGGCGCTGGAGCTCGGCGTTGCCTGCAACAACCTGCGCCACGACACCGGCCTGGAGAGCAACCACCGGCAGCGGGAGAAGCTCGCCCAGCGCAGCCTCTTTGCCGGGGCGCGGGTCCGATTTTGAAGGCAGGGCCACCCCTCCTTGCCATGGCGCTACTGGCCGGCACTGCGTCGGCCTGGGCCCAGCCGTCCGAAAATGCGGTGAAGGCGGCCTTCCTGCCTCGCTTCGCCCGCTACGTGACCTGGCCGGCGCCGGCCAAGCCGCCGCCCGGCGCCTCCTTCCAGCTCTGCATCGTCGGAAGCGACCCGTTCGGGCCGCTGCTCGACCAGGCGGCTGCCGCGGTGCTGATCGACGGCCACGCGGTGACGGTGCGGCGAATGCCCACGCCCGACCAGGCCGCCGGCTGTCAGCTCGCCTTCGTCCAGGGCGCCACGCCGCAGGACACGGACCGGATGCTGCTCGCGTTGCGCAACCACGCCGTCCTCACCGTCACCGACGGGCGCGCCGGTCCGCAGCACGGCATGATTCACTTTGCCATCGTCGCCGGCCGCGTGCGCTTCTTCATCGACGACGCCGAAGCCGCGGGGCGAGGCCTTTCGATCAGCTCCCGCCTGCTCGCGCTGGCAGCCGGCGTCAGGTCCCGACGCTGATGCCGCGGCGCCTCCTCAGGGTCCCGGTGCGGTGGAGCAACGCCCCGCGCGCCATCGGCCTGATCGTCGCCCTGCTGCTGCTCGCCGGGATCGGCGTCATCCTGCAGAACGAGAGCGCCTATCGCGACCTGCAGGCGCAGGAGACCCGCGCCCAGGCCGACATCCTTGCCGCGAGCGTAACCGCCGCGCTCGATTTCCGCGATCGTCAGGCGGCGCAGGAGGCGGTCGACGCGGTCCGGGTCAGCGGCCAGATCCGGACGATCGGCATCTATGACGAGGGTGGCGCTCTGGTGGCGAGCTACGGCCGGGACGGCGCCGCGCCACCGCCGCGTTTCGCCGACCCCCTCCCGGTCCCCGACAGCGCGATCGACGCGATCGTGCCGGTGATGAGCCGGGGCGACCGGATCGGCACCGTCTATCTCGCCGCCGACCCGGAGCCGCTGGGCCGGCGCCTCACCCGCTATTTCGTGGTCGGGCTGCTGGTCGCGATGGCGGCGCTCGTCGTGGCCGTGCTCGGCTTCGCCCAGAATGCCCTGCGCCGCGTCAATCGGGCGCTGGCGGACCGCGCCGAGGCGCTCGCCCGTGCCAATGCCGAGCTCAAGGTCCAGATCGCCGAGCGCACGCGGGCGGAAGACCAGCTGCGCCAGGCGCAGAAGATGCAGGCGCTCGGCCAGCTCACCGGCGGCATCGCCCACGATTTCAACAATCTCCTGACCGTCATCCAGGGCTCTGCCGACATGCTGCGCCGGGACAGCCTGCCCGACGCCAAGCGCGTCCGCTTCGCCGACGCGATCGTCCAGGCCTCCAGCCGCGCCGCGGCGCTGACCGGGCAATTGCTCGCCTTCGCCCGCCGCCAGCCGCTCCGGCCCGAAGTGATCGACGTCAACGCGTTGATCGAGGGGATGACCGACCTGCTCGACCGCACGCTCGGCGAGCGGATCGAGGTGAAGACGATCCTCTCGGAAGGCACCTGCAACGTCGAGGCGGACCGCGCCCAGCTCGAATCGGCCCTGCTCAACGTCGCGGTCAACGCCCGCGACGCGATGGCCGACGGCGGCCTCCTCACCATCCGCACGACCACCTTCGAGGGGGCGCAGGAGGGGCGGATGATCGCGATCTCGATCAGCGACAGCGGCACCGGCATGGACGCCGACACGCTCGAGCGCGCCTTCGAGCCCTTCTTCACGACCAAGGCAACCGGCAAGGGCACCGGCCTGGGCCTCAGCCAGGTCTACGGCTTCGCCAGCCAGTCGGGGGGCGACGTCCGCATCGATTCGGCGCCGGGCACGGGCACCACGGTGACGATGCTGCTGCCCTGCAGCGGCGCCGCGGCGGGCAAGGAGGAGGCGGACGATATCGGCGCGACCGAGCCGCGCCGTACCGGCCGCATCCTGCTGGTCGAGGACAATGAGGAGGTCGGCGAGTTCGCCGAAAGCCTGCTCGCCGAGCTCGGCCACAAGATCGTCCGCGTCCGCTCGGGCGAAGAGGCGCTGAACGCCGCGCTCGACGACCGCTACGATGCGGTCTTCACCGACGTGGTCATGCCCGGGATGAGCGGCCTGGAGCTCGCCGAGCAGCTCCGCGAGCTGCGCCCCCGCTTGCCCGTCATCCTCACCACCGGCTATTCGGACGAGATCGCCAAGTCGGGCACGGGCGGCCGGCCGGTGATCCTCAAGCCCTATCGGCTGGAGACGCTGGCGGTGGCGATCGACGAGGCGCTGCGGGGGGATGGCGCACTCCGGGGAGACGGCAAGGCGGGCGACCGCTAGACGTACTCGCCAAATTATCCGTGGAATTGGCCGCGCGTTTCAGTAAAAATCTGCGCTCAATTCATGGCTTAGGGGAGGTCTCGCCATGCCATCCAAAAGAACAGCTGCGGCATCGCCACCGGCTCAACAATCGGCACGCATGTCTCTCCCGCCGGGCGGCAAGCAGGCGTGGAGCGAAATCATGCAGGGGAGCACTCCGGTTCCGGATGAGATCAACGCCGGATCACCGATCGTGATGGCCTGGACGCGCTTTGCCGACGGAACCGGCGTGGCGGGCGGAGTCTACAAGTCCGACACGCCCACGGACTACAACATCAAATTCATGTGGGTCTTCGACGCCGAGGGCAGGCAATATCCCGGCTACCCGATCGACGTCAGCGACCACCAGGACTTTCTCGCCAAAAGCTATGAATTCACGCTCACACCCGATGCCGGGCAAACCTACCGCCTGAACGTCGTCGAGGCCGGCAAGCGCAGCTAGCTTCAGCGACCGCTTCGTCCGTCGGACCGGGCTCGAGGTCGATGGTCGGGGAGACAGGATTCGAACCTGCGACCCTCTGCTCCCAAAGCAGATGCGCTACCAGGCTGCGCTACTCCCCGCCTTCGTCCTGCGGACTTCGGCGGGCAAGCCCGCCAAGGCTGTGCGGTCCTTAGTCAAACCGAAGCCGGCTTGCCAGCCGAAGCTCCCGAAGGGAGCGAAGGCTGGTGGGCCCGGAGGGATTCGAACCCCCAACCTAGCCGTTATGAGCGGCCGGCTCTACCGTTGAGCTACAGGCCCCGCGCGCGAAATGGCATGCCGGGCCGTCCGCATCAACCTCAACCCGCGCTTTCGCCCTGGGCGGCGCCTTCCCCTGCCGCCGCGGCCGCGGGCAGGAAGAGGCTGAAGCGCGCGGCGTCGACGACGAGCGCGCCGCCGATCGCCTCAGCGAGGTTGCGCACCAGCCGCAGCGCGAAACCGAGGCCGAGCGCCGGCGCCCCCGGCCAGTCGCCTTCGGGGCTGTAGCCGGGATCGAGCAGGTCCGTCTCGGCGACGCCGGCGATCGCCGCCGGCCTGTCGATGGCAAGGCCGAGCATCCGGGTCTCGCCGCGCGCGGCGGGCGCCAGCGCCGCTTCGATCGTCTCCCCCTCCCCTGCCAGGCCGATCGTGCCGGCGAGCAGGCGCGCGAACATCCGCTCGGCCGCGGCCGGCGCAACCGCGGCGAGCGGAAGGTCGCCGTCGATCGTGAGCGCGATCGTCGCGCCGCGCGCCTCGGCAACGCGCGCATAGGTCTCGTGCAGGCCGAGCAGCAGAGCGGCCGCGTCGGCCTCGCTCGCCTCGACCTCGAAGCGGCGGCTCTCGAGCCGGGCGGCGGTGTCGAGGTCGTCCACCGCGCCGAGCAGGCCGCGCGCCTGCGCCATGATCTCCCCGGCGCTGAGCCGGTAGCCGGATGCGGCCGGACCCATATACTGGCCCTCGATCATCTCGGCGAAGCCGATGATCGCGTTGAGCGGCGTGCGCAGCTCGTGGATCAGCTGGCGCAGCGAATCGGCCGGGAATTGCGTGCCGAACACGCCGGCCGGCCGGGTGAGGTTGTGGGCGCTCTCGTCGAGCCGCGGCCGCCGCGCGGTACCGCGATAGCCGAGGAAGCTGCCCCGCTGCGGATCGAAATAGGGCACCGCCGAGATCCGCCAGTCGCCCGCGGCCGGGCCGTTCCCGGCGACGTTGAAGCGCGCATCGCGGAACGGCGCCCTTTTCTCGAACGCGCCCGCCGCCTGCCCGTCGACGCCGTAATGGCCGGGCCCGGCGATCGAGGCGATGCTCTGCCCGACCAGGGGCTCGCGCGGCGCACCCTCAACCCAGAGGATGATGCCCTCGCTGCCGGTCTCCCAGCGGAAGCCCTCGACCGCCTCGCCCGGGATCAAGGGCGCGGCCGGCGGATGCGCCTCGCGCTCGCGGCGGAAGGCCTCGATCCGGGCGACCAGCTCGCGGATCTGCGAATCGCCCTCCGCTGTGGGCGCCGCGGGCGGGGTCTCGGCCTCGGCCTCGACAGCGGCGCCTTTCTCGAGCACGAAGTCGCTCGGCCCGAAGGTGCTCAGCGCATGCTTCACCGCCGGATCGAGATCCTCGCGGTGGCGGAGCAGGGCACGGGCGGTGGGGCCGAGCCGCGGCAGCAATGCGAACCAGGCCTCCCGATCGAGCTGCGCCTGCGCGATCAGCGGCGCGGCGATCGCGGCATTGTCCTCGGCGAAGAACGCGAGCAGGTCCGGCGACACGTGCTGGCCCGCGAGCGTGCGCGCGGTGTCGCGGCGGGTGACGGGATCGACCGTGTCTCGCAGCGCCCTCAGCTGGGCGAAAGCGCGGTCGCGCAGCGGCCCTTCCCAGCCCTCGCGCCTTTGCGCGAGCAGGTCGACGAGCTGGCGCCATTGCGCGCTCCGCCGGTCGGGGCGGTCGGCCGGCAAAGCGAGCGCGGTCGCGATCCTGTCGTCGAAACGCATGGCCAAGGCCTAACCGGCCCGCCGCGGCGGCGGAAGCGCCTTTCTCGCCGCGTTGCAAATCGGGACGGCGGCTGGACGCCCCTCAAGCGCCATCGGCCGTCAGGCGTGAGGGCTCGACAACCAGAGCAGCCAGAGCCGGGCCAGCTCCGCGCGGGGGCCGGTCACCGCGCGGAACGCCGTCTCCGCCTCGACACGCGCACCGGCGAGCGCGAGCGCGGCGCCGAGCCGGAGATTGACCAGGTTCGGGTCCGGCGCGCCCTTCTGCAGCGCGGCCCGGTAGAGCTCGGCCGCCGGGCCGTAATCGCCGTAGGAGAAGAAGGCGTCGCCGACCCGCAAAGCCGCGCCGCCATTGCTGCCGGCCATGGCCGACGCGCGCTCGCCGGCCAGCGCGGCGCGGTCGCTCGCCGCCCGCGTCGTCGCGCTGTCGCCCGACGATCCGCTCGCCATCCCGAGGGCGGCCCGGCTCTTCGAAGATCAGCACAATGCGGCGCACGCGCTCGATTATTATCGCCGCGCCATCGCCGCGCAGGAGGCGGCGGGCCATCCGGTCGCGGCCGATGTAC
>JAFAZM010000398.1 GCA_019239785.1 Sphingomonadaceae bacterium | reverse complement strand
TCCGTTCATGGCGAAGGGGACCCACGACAGCAAAGCCGATCCGCGCAACGCGACGATCCTGATCGACGTCAACGGCGCGCTCAAGCCGCGCGGCGAGGCGACGGTCTCGGTGTTCGATTCGGGCTTCGTGCTCGGCGACGGCGTGTGGGAAGGCCTGCGCGTCCACAAGGGTCGGATCGCCTTCCTCGATGCCCATCTCGACCGGCTCTACGAGGGCGCCAAGGCGATCGCCCTGGACGTCGGCCTCGACCGGAACGCGCTGGTCCGGCGGCTCTACGCGACGCTCGACGCCAACGATATGGAGGAGGGCGTCCATATCCGGCTGATGGTGACGCGCGGCATCCGCTCGACGCCCTATCAGGATCCGCGCGTCGTGGTCTCGCCGGCGACGATCGTCATCATTCCCGAACATAAGGTGCCGCTGCCCGCCATCGTCGCGCAGGGCATCACCTTGTTCACCGTCCATGTCCGCCGCGGCGATCCCGCGGTGCAGGATCCGAAGCTCAACTCCCACTCGAAGCTCAACTGCATCACCGCCTGCATCCAGGCGATCGAGGCCGGGGCGGACGAGGCCTTGATGCTCGATCCGCACGGCTTCGTCGCGACCTGCAACTCCACCCATTTCTTCATCGTGCGAAAAAGCGAGGTCTGGACCTCGTCCGGCGATTACTGCCTCGGCGGGATCACCCGCGCGAACGTTCTCGCCATCTGCCGCGAGGCCGGCATAAAGGCGCGCGAGAAGAACTTCTCGCTGACCGACGTCTACGGCGCGGACGAGGCCTTCGTCACGGGCACCTTCGCCGGCGTGGTCCCGGTCCGCTCCGTCGACGGCCGGCAGCTCACCGACGGCCGCGGCCCGATGACGCTGCGGCTGCAGGAGCTGTACAAGGCGCGTATCGAGGCCGACGTCGCGGCGCAGACGAGGCCCTGACCATGACGCTGCGGATCGCCATGTGGTCCGGCCCGCGCAACCTCTCGACCGCGATGATGCGCAGCTTCGGCAACCGCGCCGACACCGCGGTCAGCGACGAGCCTTATTACGGCGCCTTCCTGAAGACGAGCAGCGCGGATCATCCGATGGCCAAGGAGGTGATCGCTGCGATGGACTGCGACTGGGCGAGCGTCGCCCGCAGCCTCGCCGGCCCGGCGCGGGAGGGGAAGCCGGTCTGGTACCAGAAGCATATGTGGCACCATATGGTGGGCCCGATCGGCTATGCGGATTTCCCCGGCTTCACTCACGCCTTCCTGATCCGCGATCCCGCCAACATGATCGCCTCCTATCTGCGCAAGCGCGAGGCCGCCGCGTTCGAGGATTTCGGCCTCGACCGGCAGGCGGAGTTCTTCGCGCGCGAGGCGGACCGGCTCGGCACGGCGCCGCCGGTGGTCGATGCCGGCGATGTCCTCGCCGATCCGCGCGGCACGCTCTCGGCCTTGTGCGATCGTCTCGGCATTGCCTTCGATCCCGCGATGCTGTCCTGGCCGTCCGGCCGCCGCGCCACCGACGGCCCCTGGGCGCCGCACTGGTATCAGGCGGTCGAGGCCAGCATCGGCTTCGGCCCGCCGGAGCGCCCCGCCACTCTGTCCGGCGACGCCGCCCGCCTCGCCGACCGCTGCCGGCCTTATTATGCGCAGCTGGCGGTGCACCGGATCGGAGCCGCGGAGGGATGGCAGGCAGGTCCGGAACCGACGGGAGCCGCTGCCCAAGGCTCACCACAGGCGGCTGAACAACTGGACCAGCTCGGCCTGGCTGCCGGTGCCTGTCTTGCCGAAGATGCTCTGCAGATGGTTGCGCGCGGTGTTGACCGCCATGTCGCATCGGGCGGCCGCCTGATCGAGGCGGGTGCTGTCCACCAGCTCGACGGCGAGCTCGGCTTCCCGCCGGGTGAGTCCGAACAGCGACTGGAGGGTCCCGGAAGGCGGCCGGATCCGGCGTCCCAGGTCCTCGATCCGGATGACGCAGCTCATGCCCGCCCCGCCAAGGAAGGCGTCCTGGGGCGGGGCGGCCGTCACATTCACGACATAGGGGCGCTTGCGCGACCGCCTACTGACCAGCATGCGGCCGCCGGAGACCCTGCCTTCGCATCCGAAATCGGCAAGCACCTCGGCGATTAGCCGCCCCAGCCTGCGCGCCTCCGGCGGCCGCGCCGCCACCAGCGCGCCGTCACGCAGGGCAAGCCCGTCGTTCGCGTGGAGCAGGCGGCGGGCGGCGTCGTTGAGGAACCGGATGTCGCCGGACCTGCCGAGCAGGATCACCGCTTCATTCTTCGAAGCAAGGATGTCCAGCAGCACGGCGCAGGTTCCGACCTGCTCCTCGAGCAGGTAGCCGAGGGCGCAGGCCCGCTCCAGTGGCGGAACCAGCCGCTCGAAGGCCCGCACGGCCTCGCGGCTCACCCGCCCTTCCTTGCGTGTGCGGAGCAATCCGAACGAGACGAACCGGTCGCCGGGTATCCTGAACTTGGCGCCGATCTGATCGAACACGCCCAGCTGGTCGATCGACGCCTTGACCCAGGGATCCTGCTCCATCTCGCGGACGTCGTAGAGCATCTCGTCATAATAGATGCTCCCGGCGGGGATGCGGTCCATGTGCGCCAGGCGCGGATCGTTCGCAAAGATCTCGCCTTGGAAAAAGCCCGCCAGAAAGTCTTGGGAATAATTGTGGCTCTCCATTGAAAGCACGCCCAGGAAACGGCGGTCGTGGATTCCAAGCAGCGTCGACCTGCTCCCGAACAGCGATGCGGTGCGGTCGAGGGCGGATCGCCATGACTTGCCGTCTGCCGAGGCCGCGTAGAACAGATTGACAATCTCATCATGTTCATGCGCTGAAATCACGTTACATCGGCTCGCAATTCAGGAATCTAGTGCAAATAGACTATACGAAACGACTGGTCAGGCAATCGGAACCGATGGAGATTTTTCCGGGTCGGAACGAACCCCGGAGGAAAGGACGATGACTAGGAACTTCATTTCGCGATTGGCGGCGCTATCCCTGATCTTGGCAGCCGGCTTCGGCCCGGTCCCCTCCGTCGCGAACGCCCAGCAGGCCAGGCTGCCCCATCCGGTCCGTATCCCCGAAGACGCGGTGCGGATCCCCTGCTGCAGGTGCCTGGACGGGAGTCGCCAGCCGATCGAGATCAACACCAGGACCGCCGCGTGGAAGGTCGCCGGACCGGGATCATCCAATTTCCAGCCGGTCGCCGCCGACGGCAATCAGGCCTGGTGGCCCGTGCCGCCGGCCGGCTGGGTCTCTCCGCCCGGCCATCCCCAAAGCACCGGCGACTATACTTACCAGCTGCAATTCTACATCCCGCCCTGCATCATTCCATCGCAGGTCGTGATCTCGGGGCGATTCGCCGCGGACAACAGGGCGCGGGTCTTCCTGGATCAGCAGCTCGTTGCATCGTCCCAGGGCACGCCGGATTACGGCTTCCTGCAGGGTAGCGTGACCCCGTTCAACGTCACGGTCACCACGCCCGGCCTGCACAGCCTCAGGGTGGTCGTCACCAACACCGGCGGCGTCACCGGCATGGTCATGCAGGCGACGATCGTCGCCATCTGCCCGCGGGACCTCGAATTGAGCGACCTCAGCGCGCAGGCGGCGCCGCACCAGATTCCCGACATGCACCCGGCCGAGCCGCGTTGATGGGGCGCGGAGGCCGGAGCGCTGCTGAACGACGGCGCGCGCCCACCTGTTGCGGGCGCGTGCCATTCGGGTCGGGCGTCACCAGCCCAGCGCAATGACGAGCAGCGCCGCGCCGAGCAGCAGGAACAAGGGCGAGTAGAGAAAGGTGTCGTAGCGCGCCCAGCGCGTGCCGCGGATGCGCTTGAAGAAGCCGGTCCAGGGCGTCGGCACGATCGCGCGCAGCACGAAGGCCCCGCCGACGAGCCCCAGCGCGCCGCGCACCACGAAAAGCGGTAGCGGCAGGCTGAGTCGTCCCTCCGCGGCGAGCGCAAGCGCGGCGAGCATGACGAGGCCGGCCGCGACCGCGCCTGCGGCGGGCCGCCACCAGCCGATCCGGTGGTGCATCACCGGCACGCCGTCGGGCCGCTGCGGCAGGCTCACCGAATAGCCAAGCCGCCCGCCCAGCGCCCAATAGAGGTGGAAGCCGGCCGCGAAGGCGATGATGGCGAGCGCAATGATGAGCAGGCGCGACATGACGGGGCTCAGCGGCTGGGCACGAAGGGCGCCGGACTTGGCCCTGCCAGCCAGTTCATATAGCGGTACCAGTCGGCTTGGCGGAGCGGTTGGGCGCGGAGGATCCGCGCATCCGAAAGCTCGAGCAGCCAGGAAGGCTCGCCCGCGAAGGTGATGCTTCGGTCCTGCCGCACCGCGCCGCTGACCCGGAGCTGGATCATTATGGCTTCGATCTCGAACCGATCGGCGAGCGTGCTGAGCTGGCGAAGATCCGGGCTGTCTTCGCTCCGCCATGTGACCCCGATCCCATAGCCGCAGCGTGGATCACCGATGCTGCTGCCATGCTGGCTGGCGATCAGATAGCCTTCGACGGTGAGCACTTGCCCGGCGTAGGCTGCCCGATGCTTCGCGAGCTCGCAAAGCGTGGGTTGCTGGGGCAAGGCGACAAGGCTCAGCCATGGCGACAATATCAGCGCGAGCGAGGCGACGACTCCCGCCATCCAGATTCCGGCGGAGATTTCAACGCGTCCCACGGCCATGGCCGTTACATTGCATTTCGCAATTTGGGCGGCAACGACGGTCCTCGCTTGGGGCCGTCGTGCCGAGCCAAATTTCCCGCTTGAAGTTGACGCAGCGTCAAGCGCTACGACGTGCGGCATGGACGATGTGCTCGACATCAGGGAGGTGGTCCGCCGCACCGGCCTGACCGCCCGCGCCCTGCGCTTCTACGAGGCGCGGGGGCTGGTGCGGCCGCTGCGCACGCATAACGGCCGCCGGCTCTATGGCGCCGGCGAGCTGGAGCGGATCAACCAGATCGTGGCGCTGAAGCGCGCCGGTCTCACTTTGGCGCAGATCCAGCGCCTGACCGCGCGCCGGCCGCTCGATCTCGGCCGGCTGATCGCGGCGCAGCTCGAGGCGCTGTCCGCTCGCGCGGCAGAGATCGAGGAGGCGAAGAGCCTACTCCTCGCCGTCAAGTCCCGCATCGACCGCGGCGAGCCCGTCGATGCCGCGACCTTCTGCTCGCTGATACGGCAGGGAGAGTCCGTCATGGACCATGAGAATTGGAAGAGGGTCACCGATCGTTATTTCAGCGAGGAGGAGAAAGCCCATTGGGCCGAGCGCATGGCCGAGGTGCCCGCGGGCTTCGACCAGGAGGGGTACAGCCGGCAATGGGCCGAGCTCGCGCTGAGGATCGAGACGGCCTTGCCGCTCGACCCGGCGGGCGCCGAGGCCCAGGCCTTTTACGACGAATGGCAGCAGCTGCTGGCGCCGTTCAAGGCGGTGGCGACAAGCGAGATGATCGCCGGCGCCACCAATTTCTACAACCGTATGGACGAATGGCAAAGCGAGCAGAAGCCGCCTTTTTCGATGAGCGTCTGGCAGTTCATCCAGGCGGCGGGGACGGCGCGGCAGGCCGGCTGACGACACGGGCGCCGTCTAGCGGCGGCGCCCGCTCGGGCTAGAGCGATTTCTAGTCAGATCGAATGATCTGACGACTCGGAAATCGCGGCAGATCAAGAACCTGGAGCGGTTGATCTGATGCGATCAGATCACAAACCGCTCCAAGGTCCGAACTCGATACGGGACCTTGAGCATCGTCGGATTTCCGCTTGACTTGTCGGATTAAGTCTGATAAATCCGACGACATGAGAGATTGTCAGTGCCCGCCGTACAGCCTCGAGGCGCTCTTTCGTGTGCCCACCCCCGGCCGCTCCAGGCGCACCGGGCGTGCCGATACCGCGCGTATTTACGCAAAAATACGCAAACGGCCCGCTGTGGAACCAGGGGTGGCGACGCAAGAGCATCGTGCGCCGAACCCGACCCGATCACCTGGGATGTGGGGAGCTGGCCGGCATGTTCCTGCGCCTCGTCCCGCGCCCCGCGCCTCCATCGTGATTTCTCTATCGTGATTCCGCCCGGCGCCCCTTCACAAACGCAGTGTGTTGACCCACATAGCCCTCGCGGTTATAGGCCGCGTCGCCCGAGGGCTGGTGGTGGCTGACAAGCCAGACGCTGCCCGGCCGGGCATAATAGAGCTGAACACTGCTGCGACGTGAGCAAGGGCCTGGGGGGCCGGAACGGCCCGCCGAGGCTCCTTTGCGCTTTTCGTGTGGCAGCAGAGTAACTTAGGAAAGTGAAGGCTTCATGCCGACGATCAACCAGCTGATCCGCAAGGGTCGCGAACCGCAGAAGGCCAAGTCCAAGGTCCCTGCGATGGAGCAGAATCCGCAGAAGCGCGGCGTCTGCACCCGTGTCTATACCACGACCCCGAAGAAGCCGAACTCGGCGCTGCGCAAGGTGGCCAAGGTCCGCCTGACCAACCAGCGCGAGGTGATCAGCTACATCCCCGGCGAGGGCCACAACCTCCAGGAGCATAGCGTGGTGCTGATCCGCGGCGGCCGCGTGCGCGATCTGCCCGGCGTCCGCTACCACGTCCTGCGCGGCGTGCTCGACACGCAGGGGGTCAAGGACCGCAAGCAGAGCCGTTCCAAGTACGGCGCCAAGCGGCCTAAGTAAGGGGAGAAAGAGACATGTCACGTCGCCGCCGCCCGGAGAAGCGCGAGATTCTCCCAGATCCGAAGTTCGGAGACATCACTCTCTCGAAGTTCATGAACAGCGTCATGCTCGACGGCAAGAAGTCCGTCGCCGAAGGCATCGTCTACGGCGCCTTCGAGACGATCGAGCAGCGCGCCAAGAAGGACCCGCTCGGCGTGTTCCACGATGCGCTGAACAATGTGAAGCCGGGCATCGAGGTCCGCTCCCGCCGCGTCGGCGGCGCGACCTACCAGGTCCCGGTCGAGGTCCGCGTCGAGCGCGCCCAGGCGCTTGCGATCCGCTGGCTGATCTCCGCGGCGCGCAACCGCTCGGAGAAGACGATGGCGGGCCGCCTGTCGGGCGAGTTGATGGACGCCGCTTCGAACCGCGGCAACGCGGTCAAGAAGCGCGAGGACACGCACCGCATGGCCGAGGCCAACCGGGCCTTCTCGCACTACCGTTGGTAACAACGGTGTTTGCCGGCCCTCGCTGGTAACATAAATTTGAGATGCCGGGGCCGACCCCGGCCCTGGAGTAAAGACAATGGCCCGCAGCCATCCGCTCGACAAATATCGCAACATCGGCATCATGGCCCACATCGATGCCGGCAAGACGACGACGACCGAGCGCATCCTCTATTATACCGGCAAGTCCTACAAGATCGGCGAGGTCCATGAGGGCACCGCCACGATGGACTGGATGGAGCAGGAGCAGGAGCGCGGCATTACGATCACGTCGGCCGCGACGACCTGCTTCTGGAACGGCTACCGGATCAACATCATCGACACGCCGGGCCACGTCGACTTCACCATCGAGGTCGAGCGCAGCTTGCGCGTGCTCGACGGAGCGGTCGCCGTGTTCGACGGCGTTGCCGGCGTCGAGCCGCAGTCGGAGACCGTCTGGCGCCAGGCCGACAAGTACAAGGTCCCGCGCATGTGCTTCGTCAACAAGCTCGACCGGATGGGCGCGAGCTTCGAGCGCTGCGTCGGCATGATCCGCGACCGGCTCGGCGCGCGGCCGATGGTGCTGCAGCTGCCGATCGGCATCGAGAGCGACTTCACCGGCGTCGTCGACCTCGTCGCCAACAACGCGATCGTCTGGCTCGAGGAGAGCCTCGGCGCGAAGTTCGAGATCCGCGAGATCCCCGACGACCTCAAGGACGCCGCCGCCGCCGCGCGGATGGAGCTGATCGAGATGGCCGTCGAGCAGGACGACGAGGTCATGGAGGCCTATCTCGAGGGCAACGAGCCCGACATCGACACGCTGAAGCGGCTGATCCGCAAGGGCACGCTGAACTTCTCCTTCGTGCCGGTGCTGACCGGCTCGGCGTTCAAGAACAAGGGCGTGCAGCCGATGCTGGACGCGGTCGTCGATTATCTGCCGGGCCCGCTCGACGTGCCCGCGATCAAGGGCGTCAAGCTCGACGGCGAGACCGAGGATAGCCGGCCGGCGGACGACGCCGCACCGTTCGCCGCGCTTGCGTTCAAGATCATGACCGACCCGTTCGTCGGCACCTTGACCTTCGCCCGCATCTATTCGGGCAAGCTCGAGAGCGCCTCGACCGTCCTCAACTCCGTCAAGGACAAGAAGGAGAAGGTCGGCCGCATGCTGCTGATGCACGCGAACGATCGCGAGGACATCAAGGAAGCCTATGCCGGCGACATCGTTGCGCTCGTGGGCCTCAAGGACACGACCACCGGCGACACGCTCTGCGCGCCCAACGCGCCGATCATTCTCGAGCGGATGGAGTTCCCGGACCCCGTCATCGAGGTCGCCGTCGAGCCGAAGACCAAGGCCGACCAGGAGAAGATGGGCATCGCCCTCTCGCGCCTGGCCGCCGAGGATCCGAGCTTCCGCGTCACCTCCGACTATGAATCGGGCCAGACGATCATCAAGGGGATGGGCGAGCTCCACCTCGAGATCCTCGTCGACCGCATGAAGCGCGAGTTCAAGGTAGACGCCAATGTCGGCGCGCCGCAGGTCGCCTATCGCGAGTCGCTGGCCCGTCCGGTCGAACTCACCTACACCCACAAGAAGCAGTCGGGCGGCTCCGGCCAGTTCGCCGAGGTGAAGGTGGCGTTGAAGCCGGGCGAGCGCGGCTCGGGCATCAATTTCCTCGACGAGATCAAGGGCGGCAACATCCCGCGCGAATATATCCCGTCGGTCGAGAAGGGCATGCGTGAGTCGGCCGAGACCGGCAGCCTCATCGGCTTCCCGATCATCGACTTCGAGATTCGGCTGCTCGACGGCAAGTATCACGACGTCGACTCCTCGGCGCTCGCCTTCGAGATCGCCGGCCGCGCAGCGATGCGCGAGGCGGCGCAGAAGGCCGGCATCAAATTGCTCGAGCCGATCATGAAGGTTGAGGTCGTGACCCCGGAAGACTATCTGGGCGACGTGATCGGCGACCTGAACAGCCGGCGCGGCCAGATCCAGGGTACGGACAGCCGCGGCAATGCACAGGTCGTCGAGGCGATGGTGCCGCTTGCGAATATGTTCGGCTACGTTAATGAGCTTCGCTCCTTCAGCCAGGGGCGTGCCCAGTACACGATGCAGTTCTCGCATTATGACGAGGTGCCGGCGAACGTCGCCGAAGAGGTGAAGGCGAAGCTCGCCTGAACGGGCAAAGCCGATTTTTTGAAGAGAAAGAATGAGGGTTAGGCAAAATGGGTAAGGCAAAATTCGAGCGGACCAAGCCGCACTGCAACATCGGCACCATCGGTCACGTCGACCATGGCAAGACGTCGCTGACGGCCGCGATCACCAAGGTGCTCGCCGAGACCGGCGGCGCGACCTATGTCGACTATGCCAATATCGACAAGGCGCCTGAAGAGCGCGAGCGCGGCATCACCATCTCGACGGCGCACGTCGAATACGAGACCGCGGCGCGCCACTACGCCCACGTCGATTGCCCGGGCCACGCCGATTATGTGAAGAACATGATCACCGGCGCCGCGCAGATGGACGGCGCGATCCTGGTCGTCTCGGCCGCCGACGGCCCGATGCCGCAGACCAAGGAGCACATCCTGCTCGCCAAGCAGGTCGGCGTGCCGACCATGGTCGTCTTCCTGAACAAGGTGGACCAAGTCGACGATCCCGAGCTGCTCGAGCTGGTCGAGCTGGAGATCCGCGAGGAGCTTTCCAAGCGCGACTTCGACGGCGACAACATCCCGATCATCACCGGCTCGGCCCTGGCCGCGCTCGAGGATTCGAACGAGGAGACCGGCAAGCAGGCGATCCTGAAGCTGATGGCCGCGGTCGACGAGTGGATCCCGCAGCCCGAGCGTCCGCTCGACAAGCCGTTCCTGATGCCGATCGAGGACGTGTTCTCGATCTCGGGCCGCGGCAC
>JAFAZM010000202.1 GCA_019239785.1 Sphingomonadaceae bacterium | reverse complement strand
CGGGAACGCGCTCTATCTCGGCCGGCTCTGGCCGGGCCCGAAGACCGCGGCGAAGCCGGCCAATGCCAACGAGACCGCGTTCAACATCGTCTTCTCGGTCTTCATCCAGGAGATGCTGCACCTGCAGATGGCGGCGAACATGGCGAGCGTCGTCGGGGCCAAGCCGGATTTCACCAGCCCCGCCTTGCAGGACCAGCACCATGGCTGGACCTGCTACGGGCCGAACCTGAGCGTGATCCCGAACATCATCGACCTCAAGGACACGGTGAACGAGGATCTGGCGGTCAATGTCGGCCCGCTCGATTCCGACCGCATCCGCCTGTTCCTCGCGATCGAGCAGCCCGAGGCCGACGCGAAGAAGGCGATCAAGCACGACAAGCTGCCAGATTATTTCCCCGCTGCGCCGTTCGCCAATTGGAAGCCCAATGATCAATTGCCGATGTTCGGCACGATCGGCTGGATGTATCAATGCTATTACGACTATCTGAGCCTTGCCTATGACGACGGCTCGACGCTCTGGGAGCTGGTCTTCGCGCACGCGAGCAAGAACGATCCCGTCCAGAACGACCTGTTCAACAGCGCCTCGGGCGGCCATCCGATGCGCGAGTTCATGGGCTTCAACACGATCGTCGCGCTGACCTATCCGGACATCGCCTATCAGCAGATGGTCGCGATGATGGACGCGATCACCGACCAGGGCGAAGGCTCGATCCTGAAGAAGGACCAGGCGACGCTCAAGGCGGTCGAGCCGCGCTATTGCTCCGACAGGGAGGCGCTGGAATCGGACTATCCGAGCTATGACGACAAGGGCGATCTCGCCCCCTCCGCGGACGCCGCGGCGCGCTTCGCCAACGACCACAAGGATCATTACGAACGCTTCCAGGAGGTGCAGGCGCTGATCGACGCCGGGTCGATCACGACCTGGGCGAACAATCCGAAGGTCGGCCATTGGCAGCCGGCCGACCTGAAGACGCCGGAATATGACAAGAACCAATACAACAATGTGCTGCCGAGCGCCGACGACATTGCCGGCGCGCTGAACCGGCTCGCCGGTCAGGGGGACAGCCACACTTTGCTGAGCCAGGCCGTGATCGGCGCCATCGCCGGCGTCACCACCGTGCTCAACGATTATTGGTCGCCGCCGGCCGGCACGACGGTGCTCTTCCCCTACCCCTCCATGGCCGGCTCGGGCGACCGGATGGCGATCGCCTGGGCGGTCACCGGCCAGACGCCGGACCTGTCGCTCGGCCTCGAGCCGCCGCCGCCCGGCCTCAAGCACAGCTGCCAGGGCCTCGATTTCGACACGCACGGCGGCAACGACTGCGCGCAGGTCTCGCTCTTCCACACCTGCAAAGGCTCGAACAATTGCCATGCCCAGGGCGGCTGCGGCTTCGTCCAGGTGACGACCGGCGGCGGCAATTGCAGCGGCAGCGGCGCCAAGTCCCCCGCGCCCCCGGCCGGCAATTGCGGCACCGTCCTCTCGGTGCGCAAGTTCGGCGGCAATTGCGGCTGGCCGCCGCCGCCGCCGAGCACCTTCTATTCGGCGCCCAGCGACAACAAATGCGCCTCGTTGGGGGGCTGCGCGGTGCCGATCTCGGCCTCGCAGCTCTATCCGACCGAAGGGGTGATGCAGATCTTCGACTTCGAGACCGATCCGACGACCAACGCCATCACCTCCGATCCGATCTGCCGGATGCGCTACAATATCGGCGATCTCGTCCACGACGTCGCCTACAAGGCGTTCGACGAGGTGATGAACTATCGCCAGACGCCGGCCAAGCCGAAGCAGAAGCCGAGCGATCTCCGCCTGGCCTTCCCGCCTTCGACCTGATGCGAGGGTCTGCACTCACGTCCGGAGGTGGTCGTGATCGGCCGGAGAGGCCGGCTGACAAGGAGAGCGCCGCCGGGCGGGTCAGGCAACCCGACCAAGGTGTTCGACGCCGGCAGCCGGCCTCTCCGGCCGACCGCGAAGCGGCGGGCTGTCCTTTGCCGCCCGGCGGCGTCGCCGCGTCGGTCACGATGAATCTTCATCGCTCCCTCCTCACTCCTTGCCGGACAACAAAGGCCAGGCCGTCACGACCGCCTCCGGGCGTGAGTGCAGGCCCTGGGTCGGATTCCGCAGCGCCCGTCCTGCCGAGGCTCGGCCTGCCGAACCTCGGCGACGGCGTCGGCCTGCGCGATCCGCATTTCGCTCTTCTGATGCGCACCGAGCCGGTCGGCTGGGGCGTCGACTGGTTCGAGCTGCTGAGCGAGAATTTCCTCGACCATCATGGCTATGCCACGCACGTCGCCGAATATGTCGCCGCGCACCGGCCGGTCGTCATGCACGGCGTCTCGCTGTCGATCGGCAGCGCCGATCCGCTCGACGGCGCCTATCTTGGGAAGCTCGCCGCGCTGGCGGAGCGGCTGCAGCCGGCCTGGATCTCCGACCATCTCTGCTGGACCGGGATCGCCGGCGTGAACAGCCACGATCTGCTGCCGATGCCGCTGACCGAGGCGAGCCTCGCCCATGTGACGGCGCGGGTGCGCGAGGTGCAGGACCGGCTCGGCCGGCCCCTGATCCTCGAAAACCCGAGCACCTATCTCCAGTTCAAGGGCGCGCAAATGCCCGAATGGGAATATCTCGGCCGGCTCGCCGAGGATGCGGGCTGCGGCCTGCTGCTCGACGTCAACAATGTCTTCGTCAGCGCGACCAATCACGGCTTCGACGCCGCGGCCTATATCGAGGCGCTGCCCGCCGAGCGGATCGTCCAGCTCCATATCGCCGGCCCGCGCGACTGCGGTACCCATCTGCTCGACACCCATGACAGCCCGGTGCTCGAGCCGGTCTGGGCGCTCTACGCGCTCGCGCAGCGGCGGACGGGCACCGTCTCCACCCTGCTCGAATGGGATGCCGAGATTCCGCCCTGGGAGGAATTGCTGGCCGAGCTTGCCAAGGCGCGCGCGCATCGCGCCGCTGCGCCGGCTCATGCCTGAGGCGCTCGCCGAACTGCAGGCCTGGATGCTCGACGGCATCAGGGCCGGCGCGGCGCCCCGCGCCGAGGTGAAGGAGCGGATCGCCGGCGACGCGCGGCTGCGGGCGGAAGCGCGCTTCGCCATCTATGCCGGCGGCTATCGCAGCCGCCTGCTGCAGACCCTTCGCGAGGATTATCCCGCCCTGCTGCTGCTGGTCGGCGATACGGTGTTCGGACTGTTCGCCGAATCCTACATCGCCACGCAGCCGCCGCGCCATTTCAGCCTCTACGATTACGGCGCCGGCTTCGCCGACCATCTCGAGGCGACGCGCCCCCAGGATGGCGGACCGCTGACCGCGCTGCCGGCGCAAGTCGCGCGGCTGGAGCGGGCGCGCGCCGAGGTGCAGCGCGCCGAAGGACTGGAGCGGCGGCCGGGGCCGCTGCTGACAGCGGACGCGGCGATGCTGCCGGGGCTCAGGCTGAAGCTGCCGGACAGCGTGCGGCTGCTGCGGCTCGATTTCGACCTGCTGCCGTTGCTGGACGCGGCGGATGACGGCGGCAAGGCAATTGTGCCGGAGCAGGGCGAAAGCCTGGTCGCGGTGGCGCGGAGCCGTTGGCAGGTGCGGGCGCACAGGCTGCGGTCCTGGCAGCTCGCCTGGCTCGAGGCGCTCGGTGGCCACGGCGCGGAGGTGCAGCAGGCGGCCGCGGCGGCGGCTTCGATGTCGGGACGGGATGGCGGCGCCCTGCTTGCGGACTTGGCGCTCTGGCTTCCCGCGGCGTCCTCGGTCGGGCTGGTGACCTCGGCCTGAGCTTCTTCAGCCGGCGGGCGCCCAGCGGAATCCGGCCAGCCAGGCGGCGAGCAAAGCGGCGAGGGCCGCGGTCGGGCCGAACATCAGCATGGCCTGCGCCGCATTCGCGGTCCGGAAGGCGGCGGCGGAGAAGGTCCGGCGGACGGCCGCGTCCATGGCGAGGCTCAGCGGCTCTCGGCCACGAACGCGGTGACGAAGTAGAGGGCCAGCATCAGCGGACCGAACAGGCAGAGGGTCAGGACGACCGCGCCGAGCCGGACCAGCAGGGGATCCCAGCCGGTGCTGCGCGCCAGGCCGGCGCAGACGCCGAGCAGCTTGGCATTGCCTTTGTCGAGTGCGAAGTCGGTATGCATGTCTTCAAATCCGAATTGAGGGTTGAGCGGTCCGGAGCGGACCGGCCGGACATTAGATGCCCGGGACCGGACCGACGGCGACGGCAAGGAACAGGCTGCTGGTGAGGAGCATGCCCATCACCGAGATGGCCATCGTCTGCAGGGTGTTCAGCGAAAGCGTCATTTTAAGTCTCCTTGAACCGGCCGAGGGACCATCCCGCGGTCATGCCAAGGGTTTTGCATCGGCCGTGCCAAGTGGAAAAAATGGCGGAAAACCGCGGAAAATGCCGAAGAGGCTCCTGAACGCCGGATTTACGAGCACCAACTCGCGGCGGTTTTCACCAACTCTTGGTGTGCGCATTCGGACGTTTTGCGATTCTGGACGAGCCGTTCTTTCCCTGCACGGTTTCGGGGAGAGGGGCCGACCGACGGCAACGGCGACGAGGGAAGCTCGGAGAGAATAAGAACAAGACCCTCATCCCAACCTTCTCCCACAAGCGGGAGAAGGAGTGCGTCGGCACTTCCTGTTCTAACCCTCTCCCGCTCGCGGGAGAGGGCAGGGTGAGGGTCTTCTTCTTGTTTGCGGCCTTCGCTTTGGCTCAGTCGAGCTTCGCATAGGCCGGGATGGTCAGAAACTCTTCCAGCTCGTCGGCAGTGACGAGCTGCACGAAAAGATCACGCGCCTCATCGAGCTCGCGGCTCTGCGGCAGCGCCGCCATCTCGTCCGCCAGGATCGCATCGAACAATGCCCGCGTCACCACGCGCCCGTCGTCCAGCGCTGCCCCGAACCGCAGCCATTGCCACAGCTGGGTGCGGCAGATCTCGGCGGTCGCCGCATCCTCCATGAGATTGTAGAGCGGCACGGCGCCGCGGCCGGCGAGCCAGGCGGCGATATATTGGACGCCGACGCGGACATTCTCGCGCACGCCCGCCTCGGTGCGCGGGCCTTCGTGCAGACGCAGCATGTCCTCGCGCGTCACGCCGCTCTCGATCTTTCGGTCGAGCTGGTTGGGCCGGTCGAACGCCTCCTGTGCGATGCCGACCATGCCGGGGTGGGCGACCCAGGTGCCGTCATGGCCGTTGCGCGCCTCGCGCGCCTTGTCGGCGCGGACCTTGGCGAACGCGATCTCATTGGCGTCATCGTCGCCCTTGACCGGGATCTGCGCGGCCATGCCGCCCATCGCGAAGGCGCCGCGGCGGTGGCAGGTCTCGACCAGCTTCAGCGAGTAAGCGGCGAGGAAGGCCTTATCCATCGTCATCGCCGCCCGGTCCGGGGTGAGCCGCTCCGGCGTGCGGCCGAGCCGCTTGATCGTCGAGAAGATATAGTCCCAGCGCCCGCAATTGAGGCCGACGACATTCTCCTTCAGCGCGTGGAGGATTTCGTCCATCTCGAAGGCGGCGGGGATCGTCTCGATCAGCACCGTCGCCTTGATCGTGCCGCGCGCGAGCTCCAGCCGTTCCTCAGCATAAGCGAAGACGTCGCTCCAGAGCGCCGCTTCGTGATGGCTTTCGAGCTTGGGCAAATAGAAATAGGGGCCCGACCCGGCTTCGAGCGCGAGATGGGCATTGTGCCAGATGTAGAGGCCGAAATCGAACAGGCTGCCGGAGACGCCGACATGGCGCTCGTCGAGATGCCAGCCGCGCGGGCGGACCATGAGCACCGCACGCTCGTCGTTCAGCCGATAGGATTTGCCGGAAGCGGGATCGTCGTAGGACAGGTTCCCGCGCCAATAATCGTAGAGATTGGCTTGCCCCTCGACCATGTTCGCCCAGCTCGGCGCGGTCGCATCCTCGAAATCGGCCATGAAGCATTGCGCGCCGGAGTTCAGCGCGTTGATCACCATCTTGCGGTCGGTGGGGCCGGTGATCTCCACGCGCCGGTCCATCAGGTCGGCGGGGATCGGCGCCACCGTCCAGTCGCCGGCACGGATCGCCGCGGTCTCCGGCAGGAAATCGGGCAGCGCGCCGGCGTCGAACGCCTGCTGCCGCTCCGCGCGGGCCGCAAGCAATTCCTGCCTGCGGCCCTCGAAGCGGCGGTGCATGCCGGCCACGAAGGCCAAGGCGTCGGGGGTGAGGATGTCGTTCGATCGGTCCATATCCGGCGCTCAGGGTTCAAACCCGGCACCGGAGGTGGCCGTGATCGGCCGGAGAGGCCGGCTGGATAGGAGAGGGACGAAGGCCGGGCCGGGCAGCCCGGTCGAGGCACTCGACGACGCCAGCCGGCCTCTCCGGCCGACCGCGAAGCGGCGGGCTGTCCTTTGCCGTCTGGCGGCGTCGCTGCGTCGGTCACGATGAATCTTCATCGCTCCCTCCTTACTCCTTGCCAGACAACAAATGCCAGCCCGTCCCGACCGCCTCCGGTGCCGGGTTTGAACCCTATGGCAGCGCCGGCTCGGCCAAACCCAAATCGCTCACCGTGCCTCGGCCGCGATCGAATAGCGTGTCGTCGCGGTGGCGTTGGGGCAGTAAGTGAGGCGGATCCATTCGTTTCGCGCCTTGCGCTCGTCCTCGAACGGCCCGACCATCCGCTCGGTGCCAGGGACGAGCGCGCGGAAGTCCGCGCCTTCATATTCGCCCCCGACGACCCAATAGCGTTTCATCTCGTCTCTCCTTCTCAGGTTCAGGTTCAGGCAGCGGCGGCGGTGAACTGGGCCGCCTCGGTGGATTCCGCGAGCGCGACCGTCGAGGCCTCGCCGCCGGCCAGGGTCTGCGCGACCAGGTCGAAATAGCCGGTGCCGACCTCGCGCTGGTGACGGGTGGCGGAATAGCCGGCCGCTTCGCTTGCGAACTCGGCCTGCTGTAGCTCGGAATAAGCCGCCATGCCGCGGTCGCGATAGTCGGAGGCAAGCTCGAACATGCCATGGTTGAGGCTGTGGAAGCCGGCCAGGGTCACGAACTGGAACTTGTAGCCCATCGCGCCGAGCTCGCGCTGGAACTTGGCGATGGTCGCCTTGTCCAGCTTCGCCTCCCAGTTGAAGCTCGGCGAGCAATTATAGGCCATCAGCTTGCCGGGATGCGCCTTCTGGACTGCTTCGGCGAAGGTGCGCGCATCGTCGAGATTGGGATGGCTGGTCTCCCACCAGAGCAGGTCGGCATGTTCGGCGAAGGCGATGCCGCGCTTGATGCAATGGGCGAGGCCGGTGCCTTCCTTCAGCCGGAAGAAGCCTTCGCTGGTCCGCTCGCCGGTCAGGAACTCCCGGTCCGTTTCGTCGACGTCGGAGGTGATCAGCCGCGCGCTTTCCGCATCGGTGCGCGCGACCAGGATCGTCGGCACGCCGCAGACGTCGGCGGCGAGCCGGGCCGCGTCGAGGTTGCGGATATGGGCCTGGGTCGGGATCAGCACCTTGCCGCCGAGATGACCGCACTTCTTCTCGGCGGCGAGCTGGTCTTCGAAATGGATGCCGGCGGCGCCCGCCTCGATATAGGCCTTCATGATCTCGAAGCAGTTCAGCGGCCCGCCGAAGCCGGCCTCGGCATCGGCGAGGATCGGCGCGAACCAGTCGCGCTTGGCGCCGCCTTCCATATGCTCGATCTGGTCGGCCCGCTGCAGCGTGCGGTTGATCCGGCGGCAGAGCTCGGGGCCGGCATTGGCCGGATAGAGCGACTGGTCGGGATACATCGCGCCGGCGGTGTTGGCGTCGGCGGCGACCTGCCAGCCGGAGAGATAGATCGCCTTCAGCCCGGCGCGGACCATCTGCATCGCCTGGTTGCCGGTGACGGCGCCGAGCGCATGGACGTAATCCTCGCTGTGCAGCAGCTCCCAGAGCCGGTTGGCGCCGCGGCGGGCGAGGCTGTGCTCGATCGGCACCGAGCCGCGCAGCCGCGCGACCTCGGCCGGCGTGTAGGGGCGGGCGATGCCGTCGAAGCGGCCGGTCGGGGCGGGGATCAGGTCGGGAAAGTCGGTCATGGCGGCCTCTGGGTTGGTCTCTCTGCCGCCAAAGCATCGAACAGCCTCCTTGGCACCGTCGAAAAGGGTCGCATTGTCACGACACGACTTGCGACTTTTGTGAAGTTGTGACAATTCTCAGCCATGGCCGAGCGCAAGCTCTATCTCGGGCGGCAGGTCCGGCGGCTGCGCCGCGAGCTCGGGCTCAACCAGAGCGCGATGGCGGCCGAGATCGGCGTCTCCCCCTCCTATCTGAATCATCTCGAGCGCAACCAGCGGCCGGTCACCGCCGCGGTGCTGCTGCGCCTCGCCGAAGCCTATGACGTCGATCTCAGGAGCTTCGCGGCCGAGGGCGGCGAGGGCACCGGCGTCGAGCAGCTCGCCGAGATCTTTGCCGATCCCCTGTTCGGCGGCTTCGCAGTGCCGCGCTACGAGCTGGTCGAGATGGCGGACAATGCGCCGGCTGCGGCGGACGCCGTGTCGCGGCTCTACGCGGCGCTGGTCGAGCAGCGCCGGCGCCCCGCCGACGCCGAGGAGCCCGCCGCGCTCTCCCCACAGGCCTGGGTGCGCGACCATATCCAGGCGCAGCGCAACCATTTCCCGGCGCTGGAGGAGGCGGCCGAGACTTTGGCGGGGGCGCTCGGCGATCCGCTGACCGTCGCCGAGCCGCTGCGGCGGCGGCTGAAGGAGGCGTTCGGGGTCGAGGCGCGGGTGGTGCCGCCGGAGGTGCTGGAGGCGGCGAGCCAGCATTACGACCTGCACCGCAAAAGGCTGATGCTCTCGGCCCTGCTGCGGCCCGAAAGCCGCACCTTCGCGCTCGCCTACCAGCTCGCACTGATGGAATTCCGGCCGTTGCTGACGCAGATGCTCGACGCCGCCGCGCCGCCGGACGAGCCGACCCGCCGCCTCCTGCACATGAGTCTCGCCAATTATGCCGCCGCGGCGATCATGATGCCTTATCAGCCTTTCCTGGCGGCGGCAGAAAGCCATCGCTACGATCTCGACCGGCTCTGCGCGGCCTTCGGCGCCAGCATCGAGCAGGCGGCGCATCGGCTGACCACGCTCAACCGCGCCAATGCGCGCGGCATCCCCTTCTTCCTGCTGCGGGTGGATGCCGCCGGCAACGTCTCCAAGCGCTTCGCCGGCGAGTCCTTCCCCTTCTCGCGCTTCGGCGGCACCTGCCCGCGCTGGAATCTGCACGGCGCCTTCCAGACGCCGGACCGGGTGCTCACCCAGATCGTCGAGACGCCGGATGGCCAGCGCTTCTTCACCATTGCCCGCACCGTCCAGCGCGCGGTCCGGCTCGATCCGCGCGAGAACAGCCCGCTCGCCATCGGCCTCGGCTGCGATCTCAGGCACGCGTCGCGGATCGTCTATGCCGACGGCCTGGCGCTGGCCGACCCCCATGCCACCCCGATCGGTCCCGCCTGCGCGCTCTGCCCACGCGTCCGCTGCCCCCAGCGCGCCGACGCGCCGGCCGGGCGGACGCTCAGCCTGGATGCGACCAGGAAGACGATCTCGCCTTTCCCGTTCGTCGGCGGATGATCGACCGCTCGATCTCTTTGAAGAAGCGGAGCCGCCCTGCTTCCTAAACCTTTCGATCGCGCCTACTCTTCGATCGCGAAGGGGAGGAAGAATGCGATGGGGCTTCAAGTCGATTTCGCCGCCTATGTTGACCAGGTCTATCGCAGCAAAGATGTCGTCGCAGCTTTGAGCGCGCCGAGCTTGGGAGAAGAAGGCCTGCGGCCCGACGACATGTTGGCCAAGTTACTGGGTGAAGAAGAAGAGATTCGGGGAATCATTGCGCCGCAGGTCCAGAAATACGAGCAAATCGAGCGGGAGATAGAAGAGATCGAAAGGAGCCATAGGCGGCTGCGGGAGCCCCGTGGCTCGGCCACGGCCATCGAGTCGATCGGCGGGCTGCTGATCCTGCTCGCCGTAGCGGCCGGGATTGGAGCGCTGTTCGGCTCCACGTTCCTCTGGGATTTCGTCTCCCTGGCGTTCACGGAGCCCCTTTTGAACTGGCGACAGGTTGTCCTGGCCCTGTCGCTACTCGCCACTTTGGCCGCGATCGAGGAACGGATTCGCTGGCACCGGCAGCTTTTGCCCCGCATCAACGCAAAAATCTCGGCCGATCCGCTCCTTGCCGCCAAGCAGGAGGAACTGACCGAGACGCGGGACGGCGTCCACGCAAGGCTCGTCGACCTGATCTCCGCCAGCGCCTCGGAGATCATCGGCCAATCCGAACCCCCTTTCTTCCAGGGGCATCTTATCCTCGCGGAAGACAGCGGGTCTACGAGCGGGCGCCGGAAAGCCTCCGTGGCCAAAGGCCTCTCCGAAGTCTCCGATAAGGCGCACGAGGCGCCGACGATCGCGCGGCGCGAGATTCTGTCGCTCCTGAACCAGCTTCCGGGGGCGAGCATCGGCCTCAGCGGACCCCGAGGTTCCGGCAAGAGCACGATCCTTCGCTCGCTCACGGCGGCCAACCTTCCTCTGAAGGGCAAGCAAGCGATTGCGATCTATACGGCGGCCCCGGTGGAATATGAGGCACGCGACTTCCTGCTTCATATTTTCGCCACCCTTTGCCGCAAGGTGCTGCAGACCAACGACACCTCAGAAGAGCAGGCCCGCAACGATTTCCCTCGGGCGGGAGAGACTGCAGATTGGGTTGGCCGGACCGAAGGCGTCGTTCCGCTCCTGCTATGGGCTGGAGCACTGTTTTCCGGGGTCGGCCTGCTGCTCGCGATTGCTTCGCGAATGCCGGGTTTCGAGGTTTCGGATCCGGCTGGACCGGGACGGATCAATCTCTTCCAGGCGATCGATTTCAAGCCTGGTCCGCTTCTGCTGTTCGGCCTCGGAGCCCTGCTGACCGGCTATGCGTTCCGCATCCATGCCGGCTTCACGAAGCGGATCGAAAGGCCGGGACCGCGTTCGCTCTTCCTCGCCGCCTATCGGCTGCTGCGGCCCAGCCCTCCTCCCGCGGAACCCGAATCGGAACTCGTCGGCCTGACCCGCAGCGAGCTTCGGGACATTCGCTTTCAGCGCAGCTTCACCGAAGGCTGGTCCGGGTCGATCAAGGTGCCGATCGGCTTCGAAATCGACCGCAGCGGCTCGGCATCGCTCGCTCAGCGCCAGGAGAGCTTTCCCGAGCTGGTCGACCGCTTCTGCCGCTATGTGGGAAGGGTCGCGGACGTGTATGGCGCGGTGATCATCGCCGTCGACGAGCTCGACAAGCTCAAGAGCGCCGAAGAGGCTGAGAAATTCATCAACGGAATCAAATCGGTCTTTGCCATACCTAAATGCTTCTACCTCGTTTCAGTATCGGAGGATGCGCTGAGCGCGTTCGAGCGTCGGGGCCTGTCGCTTCGCGACGCTTTCGACAGCGCATTCGACGATATCCGCTACATCGGCTATAAGAGGCTGCCAGGCTCGCGCCGGATGCTGGCCCGCAGGGTGCTTCGGTTTCCCGATCCGTTTCTCTGCCTGTGCCATGTCCTTTCCGGCGGCCTTCCACGCGATCTCATCCGGGTCGCCCGCGCGATGTTCGATGTCGCCGGTCGATCGGCCCGCAAGCCGGCCGCGCTCCCGGAAATCGCGCGGCGGCTTGTCCAGCAGGAGGCCGCGGCGAAGATACGGGCCTCGAGGACGGCGATACGAAGCGTCGTCCTCGAGCCCGAAGTCGGCGCCTTCGCCGCCGCGCTCGCCGAGATCGAGGGTTTTCCAGTCGGCAGCCGGGGATGGCATAAACGGCTGCAGAACCTGGAAGCATCGCCGAGGGATGGCGCAGATCCGCTGGCCTTCGCCAAGCTGGTTTCGATCCAGCGCGAGCTGGCCGCCTATCTGGACTTCCTCTCGGTCACGATCATGCTCGCCCGAAAGCTGGCGACGCGGCAGGGATGGATGGAAGTGGAAAAAAAACAGGTGGAAGCGCTGGCGCAGGCCCGCCAGGCGCTCGAATCGAGCGTCAGCGTCGCGACCATGCGCTTGGAAAAGGCGCGGGTTCAGTTGGGCGGCGGCGCACCCGCGGCCGCGGCTGCGGCCTGAGCATTCGCTTGACCTGCGCGCTCCGACAGGCGCGCCGTCCGGCCCGCCGATCGCCCCGACGGAAGCGGTCGCGGCAATTGCGGGCGCCGGCATTCACCTCCTCGACATATTGTCGCGGCAAGGCTGTTCGTCGCCTTTCTCCAGCGGGGTTGTTAGACCGGAATGCACAGGAACGACGTCGTGCCGGAGCTTGAGGCCAGAGTGGCCGGCGCCTCGCCGAGGGCGCAGGACGCGGCGCTCGCCCATTACAAGAAGATGTACGACCGTTCGTCGGCGCTGGCGCGGATCGGGGTCTGGGAATGCGACCTCGCGACCGAAGAGCTGACCTGGACCGACGGGGTCTACGATCTCTTCGATCTGCCGCGGGGGTCGCCGCTCCGGCGCGCGGAGATCCTCGATTGTTACGATCCGGAGTCGCGGCGGGAAATGGAACGGCTGCGCGCCCGCACCATCCGCGACGGCGGCAGCTTCAGCCTCGACATCTTCATCCGGACCGCGAAGGGCAACGAGAAATGGCTGCGCCTGACCGGCGACGTCGAACGCGAGGG
>JAFAZM010000190.1 GCA_019239785.1 Sphingomonadaceae bacterium | reverse complement strand
ATGACGGCGTTGCGCTCCTTGCGCAGGCGGTCGAGCTCGGCGCGCAGGTCGAGGCCCTTGAGGCTGAGATTGGGTGCGTTCACTGATCTTCCCCTGACGCGGTGGCCGCGTGGCCCTGCGCCGCGTCTTGCGCCAGTCGCGCCCGGTGTCCGGTCGCGCGCCCCGCGCCTCGATTGATCCCGGCGCCCCGGGAATCCTGAACGAGCGCCATTGCCGATATCCGCCGCCGGGCCAGACTTTTCAAGTGGCTATCAGGCTCAGGCCGCAAGTCGCCAGCGATCCGCCTCGCGCGTCACCAGCCCGCGCCGCTCGAGATCGAGGAGATGGGCGAGCACCGAGCGGCCCGCCGCCGGATGCAGGCGCGGATCGACCTCGCGGTACATGGTCTCGACCATCGCCTGGATATGCCCCTGCCCTTCGCCGAGCCGCGCCAGGATCTGCTTCTCGCGCATCCGGCGATGGGCGATCAGGGCACGAACGTGGGAGTGCGGCTTCTCCACCGCCGGCCCGTGCGCCGGCAGATAGGCCTTATCGTCGCGGGCGAGCAGCAGATCGAGGCTGCGCATATAGGCTGCCATGTCGCCGTCGGGCGGCGCCACTACCGTGGTCGACCAGCCCATGACATGGTCGCCGGTGAAGAGGAGGCCGGTCCCCTCGAGCGCGAAGCAGAGATGGTTCGAGGTATGGCCCGGGGTCGCGACCGCGGCGATGCGCCAGCCCTCCCCTTCGATCGCCTCGCCGTCGGCGAGCACCCGGTCGGGCCGATAGTCGAAGTCGAAGGCGGCGTCGGCGCGCGGCCCTTCGTCGGCGAGCGCCAGCGGCGCGCAGCCGATGATCGGCGCGCCGGTCGCAGCCGCGACGGCGCGGCTCGCCGGGCTGTGGTCGCGATGATTATGGGTGCAGAGGATCGCCGCGACCCGCGCGCCCGCGGTCGCGGCGAGGATGGCCTCGACATGCTCGGGCAGATCCGGCCCGGGATCGATCACCGCCACCTCGCCAGTGCCGCCGAGATAGGTCTGCGTGCCGGTGAAGGTGAACGGCGAAGGATTTGGCGCGAGCAGCCGCCGCACCAGAGGATGGACCTGCTCGGTCCTGCCGGTGGGCCAGTCTGCCATGGCGCGCATGTGGCATTGCCGGGAAGGAAAACCAAGCGGGTGTGAGGCAAGCGAGCGGTCGCCTGAAAACAGTCCGTCCTTGTCGCCGCCAAGCCCTCCCCCTTGAGGGCAGGGCCATCGCATATGGAATATCGCTCACCAAACGCCCGTTCGGGCTGAGCTTGTCGAAGCCCTTTCCTTCTTTGCAGCAGAAGAAAAAGGAAGTCCTTCGACAGGCTCAGGACGAACGGTTGGAGCGGCTCCAGCCCATTTGCGATTCCCCTGCCCTTGAGGGGGAGGGTTGGGAGGGGGTGTCGGGCGCCGGCGAGCGATCTCGGAACGCCGAACCCCCTCCCCCAACCCCTCCCGGCCGGGGGAGGGAAGTCGATGGTGCGTCTGTTCTAAATATGCCGGCCGCGGCCGCAGCGCGCCGGATCGGCATAGCGGCCGCTGTCGCTGTCGGTCAGACCGGTGCAGCGTCCGTTGTTGCGGCCGCGGCCGTTGCCGGCCGGATCGGCATAGGCGCCGGTGTCCGAATCGGTGTAGCCGCTGCGTCCCCTGCCCCGGCCGTTGCCGGCGGGATCGGCGTAGCGGCCGGTGTCGCTGTCGGTGTAGCCGCTGCGCCCTCGGCCGCGGCCGCGGCCGGCCGGATCGGCGTAACGCCCGGTGTCGCTGTCGGTATAGCCGGAACCGCCACTGCCACGGCCGCGGCCCACCGGATCGGCGTAGCGCCCGGTGTCGCTGTCGCTGTAGCCGGAGCCGCCGCCGCCCCTGCCACGGCCGGCCGGATCCTGGTTCGGACCGCGATCCGAATCGGTGACGCCGCCGCCGCGGCCGCGGCCGGCGGGATCGGCATTGGGGCCGGTGTCGCTGTCGGTCTGCAGCGCTTCGGCCGGTGCGCTGCCCAGGGTCAGCATCGCGCCCCCGGCGACGGCGCCGCCGGCGACCTGGGCCAGGAAGGACCGGCGGGACAATTTACGTGTGGTCTTCATCTTCTTCTCCTCGTCGCAGTCGTTCGCCGCGACTTCCGAGTCGTCGGATGCGTCGATCCGACTGGAAATCGCTCATCGGCGACGGCGGCGTCGTGCCGCATTGCAACTTCAGTGAACCGGCCGTTCGGCCGGCCGTCGAAATTCAGAGGGCGCCGGAGAGCGGCGGGGCGCGCGCATTGAAGGGCGCGGCGGCTGCGTCGCCGGGTGCAGGCGTGGCGGCCAAGGTCCAGGCCGGCCGACTGCGCCCGGGGACGGCCGGCACAGCGGGCGGCGACGGCAGCATCGCCGCCGGGATCGTTCGTCCGCCGTCGTCGGGGCCGCCGGTCGGAAGGGTCTGGAGCTTGCGGTCGCGCTCGGGCGCGGCGGCGCGGCTCGGGCCGAGCGAGACGTCGCTGGTGAAGACGTTGAACGCGGAGCCGCTGGTCTGCACGAGCGGCGAGCCCACCGGATCGAGCGCGGGCGCGAGCACGACGGCCAGCGCCAGCCACGAGAGGAAGGCAAAAGCCAATCTGCGCAGATCGAGCGTCAACCGAGCCCCGCTTGCAGCCGCGCCGGCGGAACGGCCGCCGGCGCGAAGCAGGATAAGCGTCGGGCTCCGGAAGTCCAGCCGTTCGCCGGAGCCCACATCGCATGGAGGTTCCGGCCGATGCGGCCGCTAATGCCCCCGCAGCTGCGCGATCTGGCGGTCGATGGCGGCGAGGACGCGCGCCTTCTGTTCGGCGCTGAGCTCGCTGTCGTTGGCGAGCCGTTCGCGGACATGGGCGAGCCGGTCGGCGCGTTCGGCCGGGCTGGCCTCGCCGCCGCGGCTGCAGAGCACGATCCGGGTGCGGTTGTTCTCCGTGCCTTCGTTCACTTCGTCCCGCTGGCCGCCGGCGCAATCGGGGATCACGATCTCGTGCATGTCGCCGTCATGGTGCATCGCCATCGCATGATGGTCGCCGTCGCCGTGGCCGCCGTCGCTCCGGTGGTCCATGACGATCACCCGCTCCCGCCGCTCGGTGGCCGTGCCGGCGGGCCCGTGATGCTCGGCCGCGGCGCCGGGATGATCGCCATGATCGGTGCGGATGATGATCCGCTCCACCCGCCGCTGCGGCTCGCCGGAGGCGGCGGCGCCGGACTGACTCTCAGTCCGGGTCTCGGTCTGCGTCTGCGCCGCGGGCTGGGCGTAGCCGGCGCTGCCGACGGCAAGGCTGACGCTGCCAAGGGCCAGGATCGCGGCGGCGCCGGCGAGCATGCGCGCCCGGCTGCTGCGGTGGGTCTTCATCATTCTCAATCTCCGTTTCAGTTGGTCGGCATGATTCAGCGGGCAGGCTGCGATCAGGCCGGGTCGGCTCGCGGACTTGATCAGGGCGCGCGCATAATCCACGCGCGCCTCGGAAGAGGCCGAGGCGGTGACGCGCGCGTCGCAGGCCAGCTCCTGGTCGGCACGGAAGGCGCGGAAGGCCAGCCAGGCGACCGGATTGAACCAGTTCAGCGCCAGGATGAGCAGGCCGAGATGGTTCCACCAGAGGTCGCCGCGGCGATGGTGGACCGCCTCATGGTCGAGCGCGAGGCGACGCTCCCGCTGGGTGTAGCGGCTGCCGAAATCAACCGGGAGCACGATCCGCCGGTCGAGCAGGCCGAGCGCCACCGGCCCTTGCACCGCTTTGCTCTCCACGAGCGGCAGGCCGCGATGGGCGCCGATCGCCCGCGCCGACAGGCTGAGCTCGGTGAGGAAGCGGCGGTAGGACAGGAATTGCCAGGCGAGGAAAGCGGCCGCGCCCCCGGCCCAGAGCGCGAGCAGCCAGGGCACCCACTGCCCGGGTCCGCCGTCCGGCGGCAAAGGCGCGGCCGCATCCGTGACGAAGACCACCAGGGTCTGCGACGGAACCGGATCCAGATCGGGCGCGAAGCTCGGCAGAGGCGGCATCGCCAGCCGGAGCGCCGGCACCAGCCACAAGGCGTAGGCGGAGCCGGCGCCGAACAGGCGCGCGAAGGGCCTGCGCAGGACGAGGACGAGCAGCATCGCGCCGCTCGCCCAGGCCATGTTGGCGGCGAGCCAGGCGGTCACGCCTTCAACGCCTTCAGCAGGGCCTCGATCTCCGCGATGTCGGCCTCGCTCAGCCGGTCGCGCTCGGCGAGATGAGCGACCAGCGGCGTCACCCGGCCGCCGAACATCCGGTCGATCAGCCGGCCCGATTCCTGCGCTACATAATCGGCGCGCGCGATGCGCGGCCGGTAGAGATAGCGCCGCCCTTCCTCCTCATGCGCGAGCACGCCCTTGGCGAGCAGGCGGGCGAGCATCGTCTTGACGGTGCGGATCGACCAGCCGCGCTCGGCCGGCACGCGCTCGGCGACCTCGGCGGCGGTCAACGGCGCGTCCTGCCAGAGCACCTCCATCACCGCATATTCCGCTTCCCCGATCCGCTCCATCCAATCCCCTCCCTTGGTCGACTACATGAGTAGTCATTCGCGGGCTGAACGGAGGATGAATGGCGCGCGGGCGGCCAGACCGCTGCTGTCGGCGGATTTTACAGTCGAGAAGAAGGTTAAAAGTCGTTCACCCTGAAAAAGCTTGGATTTCCGCCATTTTCGCATCCTGGCACGCGGCTTGGATAGATGATCGCGTCCACACGGTTCCACTCAAGGGGCGGGCCCAGCGCTTTCCGGTCGCGCGGCCCGCCCTTTCCATTTGAGCGAGGCCCGCCCTCGCGAACCGTCATCCCGGCGAAGGCGCATAGGGCGCTAATTTAGGACGCGTTCCTTGGCCCTCCCCCTTGATGGGGGAGGGTTGGGTGGGGGTGGCGCGGGACGAAAGGCTCCGAGCGGGCGGAGAGTCCACCCCACCCCAACCCCTCCCCATCAAGGGGAGCGAAGGCCTGGATTTCGTGGAAACCCACTGTGACGTCTTGTCCTGAGACCCCGGCTTTCTGCCGCGGGACGCCGTTCGCTAAGCCCGCGCGACCTGCTTCTCGTCGACCAGGGCCTGCAGCTCGCCGGCCTGGAACATCTCCATCATGATGTCGGAGCCGCCGACGAACTCCCCCTTCAGGTAGAGCTGGGGGATGGTCGGCCAGTCGGAATAATCCTTGATGCCGTTCCGGATCTCCGGGTCCTGCAGCACGTCGACGCTCTCATATTTGACGCCGAGATGGTCGAGGATCGCGATCGCGCGGCTGGAGAAGCCGCATTGCGGGAAGAGCGGCGTGCCCTTCATGAAGAGGACGATGTCGTTATTCCTTACAATCTCGTCGATGCGGTCGCGGACGTCGGTCATGTTCAATTCCTCTACTCGGGGACGCCGGTGGCGAGCTTGAGCGCGTGCAATTCGGTGCCCATCCGCCCGCCGAGCGCCTGGTAGACGCGCTGATGCTGGCGGACGAGGGGCAGGCCGCGGAAGCTTTCGGCGATCACCCGGGCCTCGTAATGATCGCCGTCGCCGGCGAGATCGACGATCTCGACCCGGGCGTCGGGAATGCCCTCGCGGATCAAGGTCTCGATCTGGTCGGCGGCCATCGGCATGTCCCGGCTCCGCCTCAGCCCTGCGCTTCGATGAAATGACGGCGCGCCTCGACCATCTTGTGGTCGAGCGCCTGCCGGATCGCGGCATCGTCGATCTCGACGCCCGCGGAGGTTAGGTCGCCAAGCAGCTTGCGGACGACGTCGTCGTCGCCGCCGTCCTCGAAATCGGCGCGGATTACGTCGCGCGCATAGGCGTCCGCCTCCACCTCGGTCAGCCCCATCTTCTTCGCCGCCCACAGGCCGAGCAGCCGATTGCGGCGCGCGGCGATCTTGAACTGCAACTCCTGATCGCGGGCATACATATTCTCGAATGCTCGCTCGCGGTCGTCGAACTGGGTCATCTCATTCCCTTACCTGTTTCAAGGGAGAGATAGAGACGGCGGCAGGCGTTCGCAACGCTTCCCATGCCGCTGGTCGAAAAGCCGCTTGCGCCCAAGCCCGAATCTGCGACGAAGGCGGTTCCTACGGAGATTTTTGCAATGTCGCTGAGATTCGCGCTTTCCGCCGCCCTGCTCATCGCCGCCGCGCCGGCCCTGGCGCAGCCGCCCGCCGCCTCCTCGACGCCGCCCGCGCCGTCTTCGCCGCCGCCCAGCGCGGCTCCCGCCGGCCCCGGGGCAGCGATCCAGCCGGCGGCGATGGCCTACAGCCAATGCCTTTCCACCGGCGTGTCGGGCGTCGCCGCGACGGCGACCCCGGAAGCGGGGGCGACCAGCGTGATGAACGGCTGCGCGACCCAGCGCACCGCGCTCGATCAGGCGGTCGAGGCCCTGCTCGCCACCCTCCCCGCGGATCAGCAGGCCGCGGGCCGCGCGCAATATCAGAGCCAGATCGGCGCCGTCCCGACCCAGCTTGCCGACGCGATCCGCCAGAGCCGCGCCCCGGCGACGCCGGCCACGCCCGCGCCCGCGGCTACGCCGCACTGAGCCCCCTCCCTCTCCCATGCTGGGGAGAGGGACCGGCCGAAGGCCGAGGGTGAGGGCTCAAGCGGTGGAGGGCGTGCGTGGATTGCGCCGGGCTTCCGCACTGCCCTCACCCTCCCGCTCGCTTCGCGAGCGGGCCCCTCCCTCTCCCCTGCAGGGAGAGGGATCCTAGTCCATCGTGACCACCAGCTTGCCGACGGCCTGGCGGGCGGCCATGTGGGCGATCGCCTCGCCGCCTTGCGCGAGCGGCCAGGTCCGGCTGACCCTGGGCGCGATCTTCCCCTCCTCCCAGAGCCGGAACAGGGTCTGGAGATGGGCCGCATTGGCCCTTGGATCGCGCGCGGCGAAAGCGCCCCAGAAGACGCCGCGCACGTCGCAGCTCTTCAGCAAGGTGAGGTTGAGCGGCAGCTTCGGGATGCCGGCGGGAAAGCCGATCACCAGCAGCCGCCCCTCCCAGGCGATCGCCCGCAGCGCGGCCTCGGTATAGTCGCCGCCGACCGGATCGTAGACCAGGTCCGCGCCGTCCGGGCCGACGGCGTCCTTGAACAGCTGCGAGAGGGCCTTCGCGCCCTCCTTGTCGAACGGCCCGCGGGGGTAGACGATCGCCGCGTCGGCGCCGGCGGCGCGCGCCGCCTCGGCCTTCTCCTCGGAGGAGGCGGCGGCGATCACGCGGGCGCCGAACGCCTTGCCGAGCTCGACCGCGGCGAGGCCGACGCCGCCGGCGCCGCCGAGCACGAGCAAAGTCTCCCCCGCCTTCAGCCCGCCGCGGTCCAGCAAAGCGTGGATGGTGGTCGCATAAGTGAGGATCAGGGCCGAGCCTTCGACGAAGCTGCGCCCCTCGGGCAAGGGCAAGGCCATCGCCGCGGACACCAGCACCTTCTCGGCGAGGCCGCCATGGCCGAGCATCGCGATCAGCCGGTCGCCGGGCACCCAGCCGCTCACTCCTTCCCCCGCCGCCTCGACCGTGCCGGCGATCTCGCCGCCGGGCGCGAAGGGGCGCGCCGGCTTGAACTGATATTTGTCCTCGATGATCAGCACGTCGGGATAGTTGATCGCGCAGGCCTTGACCCGGACCAGCAGCTGGCCGGGGCCGGGCACGGGGTCCGCGAGCTCGGTCAGCGCCAGCGTCTCGGGCCCGCCGGGCGCGGTGGAGAGGAGCGCCTTCAATGCGCCGCTCCTGGAAAAGCGGGCAATTTGCCGACGTCGGCCGGCTCGTGCTGGATGATCACGCGGGCATGGAGGTTGCGCGCCAGCCGGTCGAACCGGTCCATCGAGGCGAGCGATTCGGCGCGGTTGGTGTTGAACGGCGGCACCCCGCGATGCGCGACCTGCTCGGCGAAATGATAGGTGTCGCCGGAGAGCATCACCGGTCCCGAAGCCAGCCGGACGAGCAGTGCATGATGGCCGGGCGTATGGCCGGGCAGGTTCAGCATCACCACGGAGCCGTCGTTGAAGACATCGAGATCGCCCTGCACCTCGGTGACCTGGCCGCCGCCGGAGAGCCAATGGGCGAGGTCCGCCTGCCCCGCCGCGGGCCGCGCCCGCAGGGCGGCCAGATCGGCTGCGCCCATCAGCAGCCGCGCATTGGGGAAGTCGCGCGCCTGGCCGGTATGATCGCCATGATAATGGCTGATCCCGACCAGGTTCACCTGCTCGGGCCGCACCCCGATCCGGGCGAGCTGGTCGACGAGCGAGGCGTGGAGGGTGACGGTCATCACCGGGTTCACATCGGGATGGCCGAGCAGGGCGGCAGGCATGCCGGTGTCCCAGAGCAGATATTGGTCGCCATGCCTGATCAGATAGCAGCTGCCGACGAGATGCTTGGGCCGCGCCGGATATTCCGACGTGTCCGACATGAAGGCGTTGATGTCGTTGATCTGGAAGTCGCCGCAGTCGAGCCGCCAGAGAGACATCGCCGGCCGCGCCGCCGGCGGCGCCTGCGTCGCGGTCAGCGCCAGGAAGCCGATAGCCGCCGCCACTGCCCGCTTCAGCATGGTCCCCTCTCCTCGCCCGTCTCCTTCGGAGAGACATAGGAGGGATCGTGGTCGAAGGGCAATGGACCGCCGCTGCGGAGCGCTGCGAGGATCGCGGCGAAATCGGTGCGGCAGCGGAAGCCGAGCCGCGCTTCGGCATGCGAGGGATCGTAGATGCGGTCGATATGCGCCGGCAGCGACCAGCCGGCGCGCGCATAGAGCGAAGCCGCATCGGGGAAATAGCGCCCGATCACCGCCGGCGCGTCGCGGACCAGTTCCTCCGCATCCGCGCGCACGAACGGCGTCGGCGCGGCGAGGATGAAGGTGTCGAAGCCCAGTGCAGGCGCCCGCTCCAGCGCGATGAGATGGGCGTCCGCCGCATCCTCGGCGGCGAGGCGGCGGCCGAGGAATTCGTTGGCCTTGCGATTCTCGCCGCCGAGATCGCGGTGGGTGTCGTCGTCCTCGGGGAAGAAGCGGCCGGTGCGCAGGATGGTGACGGCGAGGCCGTGCGCCTCGTGGGCCTCGCGGCAGAGACGCTCGGCCGCGAGCTTGGTGACGCCGTAGACGTTGCGCGGGGCGAGCGGGCCGAAGCTCTCGTCGATCCAGAAGGCGCTGGTTGCGCCGCCCTCCCTGCCCGCACGGACCGTCTCTGAGATCATCAGCGAGGTCGTCGAGGTGAAGAGGAAGCGGTCGTTGCCAGCCGCGACTGCCGCTTCCAGCAGGTTGCGGGTGCCCTCGACATTGACCTCGGCGAAGGCCGCGGGCGGGTAGCGGACGATGTCGGGCTTATGCAGCGCGCCGGCATGGATCACCGCCTCGATGCCGCGCTCGGCGAAGACGTGGTCGACCAGCGCGCGGTCGGCGACCGAGCCGATCACGTCCGTATCCGCGCCGGCCGCAACATCGAGCCCGGTCACCTCATGGCCCGCGGCGCGCAGCCGCGGCGCGAGAAAGCGGCCGAGCCAGCCGGAGGAGCCGGTCAGCAGGATATGCATGAGTGCGGAACGCGAGGAGGTTGGGCCGGAGCAACCCATCGCTCATCCTGAGTAGCCGGTGAGCTTGTCGAACCGGCGTATCGAAGGACGTACAGCGTTCGAGCCGGTCCTTCGATACGGGCCTTCGCCAAGCTCAGTCCCTACTCAGGACGAGCGTTTGAGGATCGAACGCATTCCCCACTCAGGCCGCGGCGCTGACGGGCGAGGCGAGCCGCTCGGCGGGATCGTCGGCGTCGGCCCAGGCGGTGCGGCGCTTCATCCAGACGTTGAAGAACAGGATCGGGATCTTGAGGATCATCAGCTCGGAATGGATGAAGGAGTCGATCAGACGCTCCCACCATTTCGGGTCGCGCCGGCCGTGCCGCCGCAGCCACTCGTCATAAGGCGCCCAGTGGCTCGGCTCGTCCTTCTCGATCACCTTGAAGATCTTGATCAGCACCGGGTCGTGGCGGACCAGCGGGTGCTTCAGCAATATCTCGACCTGCTTCATCCCGCGCTGCTCGGTCAGCGAGATCACCCGGCAGAGCCGCTCGAACAGGCGGTCGTCGGTGATCACCTTGTCGGTGTCGAGCTCGTCGATGCGGCGGCGGAACATGATCTCGATGAAGCGGTCGATATGGCCGCAGGTCCGGTCGACCGCGAGCGGCATCTTTCCCCGCAGCTCGAACCAGCGCTTGAACATCACATAATGCTTGCGCTCGTCGGCGCGGTGCTTCTCGACCGCGGCGATGAAGTCCCTGTCTTCGGGATGGCGGCTGCGGACCGCCTCGAGGATGCGGTCGATGCTCGTATAGCCGCGATGCTCGTTATAGATGTAGATCGAGCCGAGCAGATCCAGGTAGCGGCGACGAAACCAGGCGAACATGCCTCCTGATTCCGCGCGAAGCGGCTCAGCGTCAAGGATTTTGACCGTAAGAAGACAGTAAGGCGACGGGCTTTGGCTTTGCGGCCACAGCCCCCCGCGGAATCAGCTG
>JAFAZM010000381.1 GCA_019239785.1 Sphingomonadaceae bacterium | reverse complement strand
GAGCCGCGGATCGACTTATGCAGCGCCGAGATGATGTTGTAATGGCCTTCGCGGTCCTTATCGTAGACCGCGACGCGGCGCTGCAGCAGCGCCGACAGACCCGCGGGATCGAGCGGCTCGGCAAGCTCGATCGAGAATAAGGTCTCGGCCTGGTTGAGCAGGAAGCGCCCGTCGCCGTCCGCGGTCGCGACCAGGGCATCGCGCGCCGCCGGGGTGAGGGGCAGGGGCCGGTCCATCAGCTCCTCGGCGCGGTCGAGCAACTTGCACAAGGCAGCGGTGTCGAGCCGATTGAGGATCAGCACCTGCGCCCGGCTGAGCAACGCCGCGTTCAGCTCGAAGCTCGGATTCTCGGTGGTCGCACCGACCAGCACCACGGTGCCGTCCTCGACATAGGGCAGGAAGCCGTCCTGCTGCGCCCGGTTGAAGCGGTGGATCTCGTCCACGAAGAGCAAAGTCTGGCGGCCGAGCTTCATATGCTCGCGTGCCTCGGCGAACACCTTCTTCAAATCGGCGACACCCGAGAACACCGCCGAGATCGCGACGAAGCGCATCCCCACCGCATCGGCGAGCAGCCGTGCGATCGTGGTCTTGCCGGTGCCGGGCGGCCCCCACAGGATCATCGAGGCGAGCTTCCCCGCCGCCACCATCCGTCCGATCGCGCCGTCCGCCCCGGTCAGATGCTCCTGCCCGACCACGTCCTCGAGCTTCTGCGGCCTGAGGCGATCGGCCAGCGGCGCATTGTCGGGCGCCGCTGCCGGCGCGGAGCTTGGCGGAGGATCGTTCTGGAACAGGTCGGCCACGCGCGCCAACTAGCTCATTTCAGAAGGTTTGGCACCTTACTCCCTCTCGCCGGCGGGGAGAGGGCTAATGGGCAAAATCCTCGTGCTTCAGAACCGCACCCTTCCCACCGTGATCGTCGCATCCGCCCCATATTGCGGCCGCGCCAGCGCCGGGCGCGCCGCAACCAGAGGCGCCGCGACCGCCGGCAACCCGCTGCGCCCGCCGATCAATGTGAACTCCACCGGCTGCTCGCTCCCCACCAGCACGTCGATCACCGCCCCGTCGCAGGACCTGCCGACGCAGCGTAGATAATATTTGTCGCTGTCGGAGCCGCGCCCGAAGGGCACAACGAAGCCGGGGGACCCGGCCGCGCGCAGCCGCGCCTCCGGTGGCGCGACCAGGCTCACCGTCTCGGCGCCGTTCGCCGCGATCCGGAAGCGCAGGTGCCGCCCGCCCGGCACCGCCTGCTGGCCCATGAGGGTCAGCGCGGGCGCGGTGATGGGAACGGGAGGCGCCGGCGCCACCCAGCGGCGCCGCGACGAATAAGGCAGCTCGGCCCGCGTCCAGGCGGCGTCGAACGGCACCGGCGCGCCGTCATTGTTGACCGCGAAGCGCGTCGTCCCCGCTCCCTGGTCGGCGACATATTCGATCGTGAACAGCTGCTGCCGGTCGTCGCCATAGGCGGGCATCAGCCCGGCCGCGATCCAGCCGGCAATGGCGAGATCGATCGCGCCGGCGACGACGTACAGGGTCCGGCCGCGGCCGAGAAACGGCGCGAACTCGATCAGCACCGGCAGCATGATCGCGGCGCCGAGCGGCGCGAAGACCCAGAGCGGGCCGCCGTTCAGCAGATCCTCGAACAGGCCGAGCGCCGGGCCGAAGGTCACGAACAGCAGCAGCGCCGCAAGGATCGCCCCGACCTGCTCCGCCTTCGGCCACCAGCGTTTCAACGCGATGCCAAGTGCGGCGGCGAGCGGTGGGAACAGGAAGTAGATCGCGCCGCCGGGCGCGATCAGGCAGAGCAGCGCACCGAGCAGGGTGAAGACCAGCCAGAAGGCGGCGCGCAGCCGCGTCCGCTCCGGGCTCCGCGCGATCAGCAGCAGGGCGGCGACGACCGCCGCGAGCGCGGAAGCATAGACCGCCGTGCTCGTTACCACGGGATAGGCCCGCCAATAATCTCCGGGCCGCAGCCACTGGATGACGAAATGTCCGGCGAAGGCCAGCGCGAGCGATCCGAGCAAAGCCGCGACCACCGCCAGCAGCGGCCGCCCGAACGCCCGGCGCCGCCAGGACTCGACCAGCAGGTAGAGCAGCACCAGGCCAAGCAGCACCAGGCCGAACATCATCGGCATGTCGATCAGCACCCGCCCGGCAAGATCCGCGTAGAGCCGCTCGCCGGATCCCGCCGCCGGCGCCCCGGCCGCGGCCGTCTCCGCCGCGCTCAGCGCCTGCTCGCCCATATGCTGCAGGCTGCTGCGGTCGAGCGCTGCGAGCGTGTCCCCGGCGCTGTGGTAGCGGGTCTCATTGCCGATGGGCGAGAAGTTCAGCATCGTCCAGCCCGGCCGCTCGGCGAAGACGGTGACATCGGTCGAATTGGGGATCAGATGGTAGAGATCGGTCGAGAGCGAGTTCGCCACCGGCCGGGCCGCGGCGGCGCGGTAGAGCGCGACCGCCGGGCCGTTCGGGCGGCTGGTCTCGAACATGATCGCAGGGCCGTTCACGCCGCGCGCCTCGAGGTTGATGATTGTGTCGACCTGCGCGGCGAGCGGATCGCGGGCCAGGAAAGCGCGGGCCCCGAGCAGCTCCACCTCCTCGCCCTCGTCGATCAGGAAGCTGACCGGGCGCGCCAATGGCCGGCCGCGCAGCGCCGCCGCGATCTCCAGCATCGAAGCGACGCCGATCCCGTCGTCCGCCGCGCCCGGCCCGACCGGGGTGGAATCGTAGTGCGAGACGAGCAGGACGTGCCGTCCCGTCGCCGGCCCGATCGTCGCGACCAGGTTTCGCACCCGTGCGCAGCTGATCACCCGGCTGGTCCGCCTATTGTTGCAGGCAAAATCGTCGCTGACCCGCGGCTCCAGCCCGACGCCGCGCATCTCCGCGATCAGCCGGTCACGCACGGCATCGCCGTTCGCGCTGTCGGCCGGGTGCGGCCTTTGGTCCCCCAGCACGCGCGCCAGCCGCGCCGCGGCCCGGTTGGCATCGAACCGGCCGGCCTCGGGCTGAGCGGGCGGCGAGGGGAGGGTGAGCAAAGCGCCTTTCAGCGCCATCGCTGCGAGCAATGCCAGGAACAGCACGAGCAGCCCGGCCGCGCGTTTCATGCCCCCCTCCCTTGTTCCCCGTCCCGCGCATGCCATATCGCTTCCGCGCCCGTCTTGCGATAGGGGCGCTCCCGACAGGCAGCGGAGAAGCGAAATGGGTTACCGGGTGGTCGTGGTCGGCGCGACCGGCAATGTCGGGCGGGAGATGCTGAACATCCTCGCCGAGCGCCAATTCCCCATGGACGAGCTCGCCGTCGTGGCGAGCCCGCGCTCGACCGGCACGATGATCGATTTCGGCGACAGCGGCGAAGAGCTGCGCGTGAAGAATATCGAGCATTTCGATTTCAACGGCTGGGACATCGCGCTCTTCTCCGCAGGCTCGGCAGTGTCGCAGCTTCATGGCCCGATCGCCGCCGCCGCCGGCTGCACGGTCATCGACAATAGCTCCTTCTTCCGGATGGACCCGGACGTGCCTTTGATCGTGCCGGAGGTGAACCCCGAGGCGATCGACCTCTACCGGCGCCGCAACATCATCGCGAACCCGAACTGCTCGACCGCCCAGCTGGTGGTCGCGCTGAAGCCGCTGCACGATGCTGCCAGGATCAAGCGCGTCGTCGTCGCCACCTATCAATCGGTCTCCGGCGCAGGCAAGGCGGGCATGGACGAGCTCTTCGAGCAGAGCCGCAACATCTTCGTCGGCGATCCCAACGAGCCGGTGAAGTTCACCAAGCAGATCGCCTTCAACGTCATCCCGCACATCGATTCCTTCCTCGACGACGGCTCGACCAAGGAGGAATGGAAGATGGTGGTCGAGACAAAGAAGATCCTCGATCCGAAGATCCGGGTCCATGCCACCTGCGTGCGCGTCCCGGTCTTCGTCGGCCATTCGGAAGCGGTGAACATCGAGTTCGAGAAGGAGCTGTCGGCCGAGGACGCGCAGAAGATATTGCGCGAGGCGCCGGGGGTGATGCTCGTCGACAAGCGCGAGGACGGCGGCTACGTCACCCCGGT
>JAFAZM010000060.1 GCA_019239785.1 Sphingomonadaceae bacterium | reverse complement strand
AAAATGGGTTCCGCACTGCTCGTCCTCGCGGCCGTGCCTTTCCTCTCCGCCTGCACGCCGAAGGTCTCGAGCCTAGATTGCAACGCGATCGTCGACCAGGCGAAGCGGATCTCCGAGGGCCAGCCGGTCAAGATCTCCTCGGTCGCGAACGTTCACGAGACCTCGCGCACCGACACCGACGCGCGCTGCGAGGGCAATGCGACGATGAGCGACAATTCGACCGGCACCATCTACCTCCGCGCCTATGAGGACAACGGCAACACCGTCGTCGCCTATCAGGGCACGCCGTTCCAATGAGTTCGCCCGCGGCGCGCCGGGGCTGACCGGCGCTTCGTGGAGGGCCTGACGCGATGATCGGCCTGCTGCTCTGGCTGGCGGCCGCCGCGGCGCAGCCGAGCTTCGACTGCGCCCGCGCACGGGGTGCGATCGAGCCGGCGATCTGCGCCAGCGAGGAGCTGGCCGCGCTCGACCGCGAGGAGGCGCGGCTCTACCGGCTGGCGCTGGCCGGCGCGCCGACCCGCCAGCAGAGCCTGGTCGCGCGCCAGCGCCGGTTCCTCGACGAGCGCGACGAATGCGGCGGCTCCTACGAGCCGCTCGGCGAGTGCGTGCGCAACGCCTATCTCGGCGACATCGCCGATTTGCGGCGGCTGTCGGCGGCCGGCCGCGACCGGGACGGCCCGTCCTCCGGCCCGCTCCATTTCCGCTGCGACGGCGACTATCCGGACATCTATGTGACCCTGTTCGCGCTGAGCCCGCGCCAGGCCTATGTTTCGGTGCCGAGCGTCAATGAGGGCCAGCCGATGGTCGCCGGCAACGCCGGCGCGCTCTATGTCGGCCGCTACGCCACCGGCTGGACCTACGATCCGGCGGCGCGCCGCGTCCGCATCGACGCGCGGATCTGCCTCGAAGCGACTCCTTGATCCGTCCCGGAACGGGGAGGGCAATCGCATTAGGGAATTTTCCCGGGTCTTCACCCGTTCGGGCTGCGCTTGTCGAAGCCCTTCCCTTCCTTGCGGCCGAAAGAAAGGAGGTCCTTCGACAGGCTCAGGACGAACGGGTCCCGGGTCTCGAACGTCAGGGCGCGAGCGCCAGCCCCAGCCACCCCGCCATCGTCTCGAGCTCGGCCCGCAGCCGCTCCTGCGTCTCCGCCGGAGCGCCCGGCTCCAGGTGAATGTTGCGGACAAGCAGCAGGCCCCGCTGGCGGTCGCTCTTGAGATCGACGCGCGCGACCAGCCGCTCGTCCATCAGGAAGGGCAGCACGTAGTAACCGTGCACGCGCTTCTCGGCCGGCGTGTAGATCTCGATCCGGTAGCGGAAGCCGAACAGCCGTTCGGTGCGGGCGCGCTCCCAGACCAGAGGATCGAACGGCGCGAGCAGGGCCTGGCCGGCGATCCGCCGCGGCCGGCGCGCCTCGGCATCGAGGAAGGCGGGCTGGCGCCAGCCTTCGACCGCGACCGGGAGCAGGGTGCCGGCTTCGACCAGCTCATCGATCGCCGTCTTCGTCTCCGCGACGCCGAGCCGGAAATAATCGCGCAGGTCCGCCGCGGCCGCGATGCCGAGCGCGCGGGCGGAAAGCTGGACCAGCCGGCGGTGCGCCTCCGCCTCGTCCGGCGTCGGCAAGGCCAGGATCGCCGGCGGGATCACGCGCTCGCTGAGGTCGTAGACCCGCTCGAAGCTGCCGCGCCGCGTCGCGGTGGTGATCCGCCCGGACCAGAACAGCCATTCCAGCGCGCGCTTGGTGGAGCCCCATTCCCACCAGCCGCTGCGGCTCTTGCCATGCTCGAAGTCCGAGGCCGCCATCGGCCCCTCGGCGCGGATCCGGGCCAGCACCGCTTCCGCTTCGGCGCGGCGCTCGGCGGCGACGGCGCGCACATGCGTCCAGCCGACCTCGCCGCGCGCGGCCCGCGCCATCCGCCAGCGCAGCAAAGGATGCAGCGCCAGCGGCAGCAGGGACGCTTCGTGCGCCCAATATTCGAACAGCCGCCGCTCGCGCCTGCGGCCCCAGGCGGCGCGGTCGAGCAGGCCGCGGTCGTACGGGCCGAGCCGCGAGAAGGCGGGCAGATAATGGGCGCGGGCGAGCACGTTGACGCTGTCGATCTGGTGTAGCGCGATCCGCTCGAGCGTGCGCCCGAGCGGCGCCCAGCTGGTCACCGGCCGGCGCGGCGCGCCGAAGCCCTGCGCCGCCAGCGCGATGCGCCGCGCCGCGGCAAGGGAGAGCGTGTTTGAACCGCGTGTCATCGCGCGACGAGAGCAGAAGCGCCGGTGTTGCTCAAGGCCGAGCAGAGATGGTTGCAAACAGAATACCCGCTCATCCTGAGTAGCCGGTGAGCTTGTCGAACCGGCGTATCGAAGGACGCACGGCGCTTGTCCTTCGATACGGGCCCTCGACAAGCTCGGTCCCTACTCAGGATGAGCGGGGAGTGCGGCATCATGATCAGGCGCTGACCAGGTGCGTACCGTCCGACTGCTGCGCGAAGGTGAAGCGCAGCCCAGTGAACAGGGCGATGACGTCCGCCGCAGTCCGCGAATGCTGGCTCGGCCTCACCGTGGTGAAGGCGCCGCCGCCGGCAAGGGCGAATGGGAGGAGCAGCTGATCGGCGAGATAGGGGCCGGCGAAGGCGGGGCAGGCCAGATAGCCCGCCATGCGCTGCGACGCCCGCTTCGCTAGCCGTTCCGCCGGCACGCCCAGCCGGCCGAAACCGGTGACGATCTCGGTCACCCGCTCGAACTCGGCTTCGAGCAGCAGCACGTTCCCCGGTCCGAGCTCGGGCGGCAGCTGGCGAACGCCGAACGCGTCCTCCGGCCAGTCCAGCACCTTGCGCGCGGCCCCGATCTCGCGGTCGGCGATCTCGAACGGCAGGCCGGCGAACAGGGCCGTGGCGCAGACTCTGCGCAGCGCGCCGCGCTCCATGCATTCGATCCGCGCCAGCGGCGCCGGTTCGATGTCGACCTCGATGCGGCCGCCGCCGCGCGGATAAAAGCCGTGCCGCACCAGCCGCGCCTCGACGCGCGGGCCCATCCGATTGAGGATCGGCAGGAAGGAGCGCGCGATGAAGTCGAACGGGGGCGCCGCCATATTGTGGGTGCCGCCTTCGAGCACGAGCTGCGACGGCCCGTCCGCGCGCAGCAGCGGCATCAGGATCGTCTGCAGGACGAGCCCGGTGCTGCCCGCGGTGCCGACCGCGAAGCGATAAGTCCCGGCGCGCACCGCGCCCGGCCGGAAGACGAGCTCGCGCGCGCCGATCGCCGCGCCGTCGCATTCGGCCTGGCCGATCGCACAGGCGGCCTCGACCGCGGTCAGATGCTGGCGCATCAGCCCCGGCTTCTCGCGCTTGCCGCGGATGTTGGAGATGCGGAAGGGCTGGCCGGTGACGAGCGAAAGCGCCAGCGCATTGCGCAGCACCTGCCCGCCCCCTTCGCCTTCCGCTCCGTCGATACTAATCACAATCGCTTCCCGTCCCGATAATCGACGCCCGGTATCCACCAGAACATCCAGCTTTCCGCCCGCTTCTCGTCGGACGTCGAGATGCCAAAATCGCCACCGCCGACCTCCACCTGAGCGAACGCCGCCGAAAGTTTCCGCATGCGCCCATCCCCGATCGTCATCGTCAGTACCTCGCCCTGCGGGACGATGCCCAACTCCTCAAATCCCGGCACATATTCGATCCGCAGCTTTTCGAAGCGCCCGTCAGCTTTGTGCCCGTAATTGGGGACGCTCAATATGGCGTCGGTCATGGGCTCGAGCCGCAGGGTTCGATGGCACGCTTCGCCCGCATGCATGCGATCGAGCAGGTTCCTGACGGACCTGCAGCCGGCGGGGTCCGCGGTGAAGTGCCAGCCGCGCCAGCCATGCCCCCGATCGGCATAGCGCCAGACGTAAAGGCGGCCCTCCTGGACCCATTCATTGACCCAGTTTCGCATGACGTCTCTCGGAAAGCGCCTGCGTGAAGGGGGTCACCCCTTCACGCAGACCACCTGCTTCAGCGTGTGGACGATCTCGACCAGGTCCGCCTGCGCGGCCATCACGGCCTCGATCGGCTTGTAGGCCTTCGGCGTCTCGTCGATCACGCCCTCGTCCTTGCGGCATTCGACGCCCGCCGTGTCGGCGATATGCTCGGCGAGCGAGACCGCCTTCTTGGCCGCGGTGCGCGACATCACGCGCCCGGCGCCGTGGCTGCAGCTGTCGAACGATTCCGCATTGCCGAGGCCGCGCACGATGAACGACTTGGCGCCCATCGAGCCCGGGATGATCCCCATCACGCCCTTCGCGGCGCGCACCGCCCCCTTGCGGGTGACGAGCACGTTCTCGCCGAAATGGTGCTCCCGCGTCACATAATTGTGATGGCAGTTCACCGCTTCCAGCTCCGCGTCGAACGGCTTGGCGATCTGGCTGCGCAGGGCGGCGATGACGTTCGTCATCATCATGCGCCGGTTCAGCGCCGCGAAATCCTGCGCCCAGCCGACCGCCTCGACATAATCGTCGAAATGCTCGGTCCCTTCCGGGAAATAAGCGAGGTTCTCGTCCGGCAGGTTCACGAACCATTTGCGCATGTCCTGCTTCGCCAGCTCGATGAAGAAGCTGCCGATCGCATTGCCGACGCCGCGGCTCCCGGAATGGAGCATCACCCAGACGCGCGCCGCCTCGTCGAGGCAGAGCTCGATGAAGTGGTTCCCGGTCCCGAGCGTGCCGAGATGCACCAGGTTGTTGGTGTTCTTCAGCCGCGAATATTTGTCGGTGATCCGCTGGAAGCGCGCGGCGAGCGTCGCCCAGGCCTCGACGATCGCGGCCGGGGGCGAGCCCCAGGAGCCCGGATCGCGCTTGCCCATGCGGACGTCGCGGCCGTGCGGCACCGCCCGCTCGATCGCCGAGCGGATCCCTTCCAGATTGTCGGGCAGGTCGCTCGCGACGAGCGAGGTGCGCGCCGCCATCATCCCGCAGCCGATGTCGACCCCGACCGCGGCCGGGATCACCGCACCCTTGGTCGGGATCACCGAACCGACGGTCGCGCCGATCCCGACATGGACGTCGGGCATCGCTGCGACATGCTTGAAGATGAACGGCATCTGCGCGGCACGCGACAGCTGCGCCTTCGCCTCGGCCTCGACCGGCACGCCGCGCGTCCACATCTTGACCGGCGACCCGCCCTCGACGTGGAGATATTCGAAACTCTGCTCGGCCATTGGGGCCTCCTTCTCATTCAACGTCTAAACATTCCCGTCGGGGCGACAAGAACTGGTCAGGGCGGCTGGGCTCGAACCAGCGGCCGCCGGCTTCCAAAGCCGGAACTCTACCAACTGAGCTACACCCTGGTTCTCGAGGGCGGCCGGCCCATTCCGGCCGCCCCATTCCGCTCGCCGGCCGATTGTGCCGGACGCTCGAAACATTGCAGCCGGCGTGCCAAATCGAGGCCAGGCGCACGGGAATCGCAGAAGCTCATGAGTGGAAACGGAAAAACGTCGCCCGCCGCCCTTTCCGATTTGGAAAGTCGCGGACGGAGAGGTTCACTTCTGTATCGACATGTCTACGAATTTATCCGATGGGATAAATCATGAGCTCTGTTTTTCGCGATCCCGCGGTCGGACTCGGCCGCTTCAGCGCCCGTGTCTGGGTCGCTTGCCCGGCCTGTGGGAATGCCGCGCTGGCGGCTCCAGCCGCCCGCGGACAGGCGCGACTGTCCTGCGGCTCGTGCGGGCACCAGTCGGCCGACGCAACGGGGACGCGCCTGTCGGCCGGCGTCGGCGTCCTGCACAGCCATTGTCACAATTGCGGACGGCGGCACCCCGTCGCCGCACGTCGCGGGCGCCGTTTCGGCGGGGTGCTGCGCGCACCGGTCCGCTGCCCGGGCTGCGGCCATGTCACCAGGCATGTTCTGCGGCCGGCCTATCGAGACTCGGCCGCGGGCGTCGATCCGTGGTTTGGCCTGCCCCTCTTCCTGGCCGAGCCGGTCGGGCGACAGATCCTGTGGGCCTATAACCCTGCGCATCTCGCTTTGCTCGAGGACTATCTCGGCGCCACGCTCCGCAAGCGCACGCTCGCGCCCCACAAGATGACGATGCTGGCGTGCCTGCCGCGCTGGATGAAGGGCAAGGCCGGTCGCGACCGCGTGCTCCGGGCGATCGCGCGGCTGCGGCGGCGCGCGCTCGCGGCGGGCATCGCATGAAACCGCTCACCGTCATCGGCTTCCTCGGCTCCACGCTCGACGCGGCCAAGTTCGGGCCGGAACGGTGGAACAAGTGGCGGCC
>JAFAZM010000412.1 GCA_019239785.1 Sphingomonadaceae bacterium | reverse complement strand
CCGAGCGGATGATCGCCGTGCCAATGCGTGATCAGGATCGCCTTGACCGGCTTCCTGGTGAAGGAGCGGATATAGGCGACGACGCGGCGCCCGTCCGCGATGGTGCCGCCGCTGTCGACGAGGACGAGGCCGTCGCTCTGCTCGATGATCGAGACATTGCCGATCACTCGGCCTAGATAGTCTGGCGGGGTGGTGAGCAAATGGAGGCCGGGTGCGAGCTCGCGTCCCACGAACGGCCCAAGATCGGGCTGGGCCGAGGCGCGGACGGCCAGCAAAGCCGCCAGCAGGATCAAGGCTCGGATCATGACCGCCTCCCGTCTCGTCTCCCCGCGGGACGTTCATCACGGGAAGGCTGGACCGCCAGCGGTGCCCGACGAGAGGCCGCCTATTTTCGATCAAGCGCTGGCGAATCCGGCCCCGATTGCCTAGGGGGCAGGCATGCGCATCGCCATCGCCTCCGATCACGCCGCCGTGGCGCTGAAGGCCGAGCTCGTCGCCTGGCTCGGCGGCGAGGGCCACGAGGTCGCCGATCTCGGCCCGCAGGGCGTCGAATCGGTCGATTATCCCGATTATGGCTACAAGCTCGCCGAGGAGATCGCCGCGGGTCGCGCCGATTGGGGGATCGCCTTGTGCGGCTCGGGCATCGGCATCTCGATCGCCGCCAACCGCCACCCGGCGTGCCGCGCCGCCCTCGTGTCCGAGCCGCTCTCTGCGCGGCTGGCGCGCGAGCATAATGATGCGAACGTCATCGCCCTCGGCGCACGACTGATCGGGATCGAGATGGCCAAGGCCTGCATCGAGACCTTCCTCGCCACCCCATTCGGCGGCGGCCGCCACGAACGGCGGGTCGAGAAATTGAGCCATCCCCATTTCACCAGGGAGCATGCATGAGCAGCGACACGATCGAGCGCAGCCGGGAGGCGGACTCGCCCGAGGTCCGGCCGGACGGCTTCTTCACCGACACGCTCGCCGCCGCCGATCCGGAGATCGCCGACGCGATCCGGCTCGAGCTCGGCCGCCAGCGCGACAAGATCGAGCTGATCGCGTCGGAGAACATCGTCTCGCGCGCGGTGCTCGAGGCGCAGGGCTCGATCCTCACCAACAAATATGCCGAAGGCTATCCGGGCCGGCGCTATTATGGCGGCTGCGAATATGTCGACGTGGTCGAGCGGCTGGCGATCGAGCGCGCCAAGGCGCTGTTCGGGTGCAACTTCGCCAACGTGCAGCCGAACAGCGGCAGCCAGATGAACCAGGCGGTGTTCCTCGGCCTGCTCGAGCCGGGCGACACCTTCATGGGGCTCGACCTCGCCGCGGGCGGCCACCTCACCCACGGTTCGCCGGTCAATATCTCCGGCAAATGGTTCAAGCCCGTCTCCTACGGCGTCCGCCGCGACGACCAGTTGCTCGACATGGATGAGATCGCGGCGATCGCCCGGGAGCACAGGCCCAAGCTGATCATCGCCGGCGGCACCGCTTATTCGCGGCTGTGGGACTTCGCCGCCTTCCGCGCGATCGCCGACGAGGTCGGCGCTTATCTGATGGTCGACATGGCCCATTTCGCCGGCCTGGTCGCCGGCGGCATGCACCCCAATCCAGTGCCGCACGCCCATGTCGTGACGACGACGACCCACAAGAGCCTGCGCGGGCCGCGCGGCGGCATGATCCTCTCGAACGACGAGGCGATCGCCAAGAAGATGAACTCGGCGGTCTTCCCCGGCCTGCAGGGCGGCCCGCTGATGCATGTCATCGCCGCCAAGGCGGTCGCGTTCGGCGAGGCGCTGCGGCCCGAGTTCAGGACCTATGCGCGGAACATCGTCGAGAACGCCCGCGCGCTTGCGGAATCGCTGGAGCGGGAAGGGCTCGACATCGTTTCGGGCGGCACCGACAACCATCTCCTGCTCGTGGATCTGAGACCCAAGCAGGCGACCGGCAAGGCGGCCGAGAAGGCGCTCGACCGCGCCTCGATCACCTGCAACAAGAATGCGATCCCCTACGATCCGGCAAAGCCGTTCGTCACCTCGGGCATCCGGCTCGGCACCCCGGCCGGGACGACCCGCGGCTTCGGTCCCGCCGAATTTCGCGAGATCGGGAGTCTTATTGCCGAGGTGGTCGATGGGCTTCGCAAGAATGGCGAAGAAGGCGACGCACAGGCCGAGGCTTCCGTCGCCCGCAAGGTCGAGGCACTCTGCGCGCGCTTTCCGATCTATCAGGATCTCTAATTGCGCTGTCCGTTCTGCGCCCATGAGAACAGCCAGGTGAAGGACAGCCGTCCCACCGAGGACGGCTCGTCGATCCGCCGCCGCCGCCAGTGCGAGGATTGCGGCGCCCGCTTCACCACCTTCGAGCGGGTGCAGCTGCGCGAGTTGATCGTGGTGAAGTCGGAGGACCGGCGGGAGGCGTTCGACCGGGCCAAGCTCGAACGCTCGATCGCGATCGCCTGCCGCAAGCGCCCGGTCCCGCCCGAGCGGATCGAGCGCCTCGCCTCCTCGATCCAGCGCCAGATCGAGACCAGCGGCGAAAGCGAGACGCCCTCGGCACGGATCGGCGAGCTGGTGATGGAAGGGCTGAAGGGGCTCGACCCGGTCGCCTATATCCGCTTCGCCAGCGTCTATAAGGACTTCCGCGAGGCCAAGGATTTCGAGGATTTCGCGGGCACGGTGTCGGAGTAGGGGCGCACCTAACTCCGTTCGTGTCCTTCGATACGCCGGTTCGACAAGCTCACCGCCTACTCAGGATGAGCGGCTAGGTGCATATCCGCATTGTCCCTCCCCGCTCATCCTGAGTAGGGACTGAGCCTGGCGAAGGCCCGTATCGAAGGACCGACCGAGTTTGGATTTCTACACCTACATGCTGCGCTGTTCGGATGGTCATTATTATGTCGGCCACACCGACGATCTCGATGCGCGGATCGCCCAGCATCAAGCGGGAGCCCTCGCGGGCTACACACAGAAGCGCCGGCCCGTCGAGCTCGTCTGGTCCGATCGCTTTCCCGATCGCGACCAGGCTTTCACCGTCGAGCGCCAGATCAAAGGCTGGTCGAGAGCAAAGAAAGAAGCGCTGATTAGAGGCGATTGGGAAGCCCTTCGCTCTCTCGCTCGCAAGCCGGTCCTTCGATACGCCGGTTCGACAAGCTCACCGGCTACTCAGGATGAGGGGAAAGGGGGCAGCACCACCCCCGCGATCGTTCTCGTCCGCCCCCAGCTCGGCGAGAATATCGGGAAGGCGGCGCGGGCGATGCTGAATTTCGGGCTGACCGACCTCAGGCTGGTCAGCCCGCGCGACGGCTGGCCCAATCCGTCGGCGGGCCCGGCCGCCTCGGGCGCGGATGTCGTGCTGGAGAAGGCGCAGCTGTTCGACAGCGTCGCGGACGCGGTCGCCGATTGTCCCCACGTCTATGCGACCACGGTGCGCAAGCGCGGCCTGGTCATGCCCGTCATCTCGCCCGAGGAGGCGGGACGCGAGGTGCAGAGGAATGACGGGCGCTCGGCCTTCCTGTTCGGAGCCGAGCGTTCGGGGCTGGAGACAGACGAGGTCGCGCTCGCCGGCAAGATCGTGACCGTGCCGATCAACCCCGAGTTCCGCTCGCTGAACCTCGCCCAGGCGGTAATCCTGATCGCCTATGAATGGTCGAAGCATCGCG
>JAFAZM010000338.1 GCA_019239785.1 Sphingomonadaceae bacterium | reverse complement strand
CTGGCCGCCGGATTCGCCGTAGAAGGGCGTCTGGTTGGTGAGGATGACGACCTTGTCGCCCTCGCCGGCGCTCTCGACGCGCGCGCCGTCCCTGACGATGGCGACCACGACGCCCTCGCCCTCATGGCCGAGATAGCCGGTGAACTCGGTCGCGCCCAAATCCTCGGCGATGTCGAACCACACCTCGTCCGACGCTTTCGAGCCCGAGCCCTTCCAGGCGGCGCGGGCGGCCTGCTTCTGCTCGGCCATGGCGGCGTCGAAGCCGGCCCGGTCGACGCCGAAGCCCTGCGCGCGCAGCGCATCTTCGGTGAGGTCGTAGGGGAAGCCGTAAGTGTCGTAGAGCTTGAAGGCGGTGGCGCCGGAGAGCGTCGCGCCCGGCTGCATCGTGCCGGTCGCCTCGTCGAGCAGCCTGAGACCGTTGGCCAGGGTCTGGCGGAAGCGCGTCTCCTCCAGCTTCAGCGTTTCCTCGATCAGCGGCTGGGCGCGGACCAGGTCCGGATAAGCGGCACCCATCTCCCCGACCAGCGTCGGGACGAGGCGGTGCATCAGCGGGTCGGCCGCGCCGAGCAGATGGGCGTGACGCATCGCCCGGCGCATGATCCGCCGCAGCACATAGCCCCTGCCCTCGTTGCTCGGCAGCACACCGTCCGCGATCAGGAAACCCGAGGAGCGCAGGTGATCGGCGATCACCTTGTGGCTGGCACTCGCGCTGTCCGATCTGGTGAGCTCGGCGGAAGCCTCGATCAGCACCCGGAAGGTGTCGATGTCGAAGATGTTGTGGCGGCCCTGAAGCACGGTCGATATCCGCTCCAGCCCCATCCCCGTGTCGATCGACTTGTTCGGCAATTCTCGAACGATCTCATTGGCTTCCTGCTCATATTGCATGAAGACCAGGTTCCAGATCTCGACGAAGCGGTCGCCGTCCTCGTCCGGCGATCCGGGCGGGCCGCCGGGAATCTCCGGGCCGTAATCGTAGAAGATCTCCGAGCAGGGGCCGCACGGGCCATTGTCGCCCATCGCCCAGAAATTGTCCTTGGTGGCGATGCGGATGATGCGCTCGTCCGGCAGGCCGGCGATCTTCTTCCACAGGTCCCACGCCTCGTCGTCCGTGTGATAGACGGTGACGGTGAGCCGGTCCGCCGGCAGACCGAAATCGCGAGTGACGAGGTTCCAGGCGAGGTGGATCGCCCTCTCCTTGAAATAATCGCCGAACGAGAAATTGCCGAGCATCTCGAAGAAGGTGAGGTGCCGCGCGGTGTAGCCGACATTGTCGAGATCGTTGTGCTTGCCGCCGGCGCGCACGCATTTCTGCGAGGAGGTCGCGGTCGAATACGGCCGCGTCTCCAGGCCCGTGAAGACGTTCTTGAACGGCACCATGCCCGCATTGACGAACATCAGGGTCGGGTCGTTCTGCGGCACCAATGGCGCCGACGGGACGACCGCATGCCCCTCGCGGGCGAAATAGTCGAGAAAGGCCCGGCGGATGTCGTTCGTCGAAGTCGTGGCGTTGGCGATAGGCATAAGGGGCGATGTAAGCGACATGCTGCGGCGCGGCAAGCAAAGCGCCCCCTCGGCGGGCGGAGGTCAGTGCGCGGCGTGGCGGCGATAATAGCGGGAGGCGACCCGGCTCCAGCGTTCGCCGACGAGCTCCTCCGTGACGACGCTGAACGCGTGATCGCTTTGCCGCTCGATGGTCTGGCGCAGATGCGCCGGCATGCCGAGAATGAGATAATCGCCTTCGAAGGTGATGCGGCCGTTCGCCCAGGCGGGCGCGCCGCTGCGGCTGGCGTTCATCAGATTGTCCAAAGCGACCACGATCCAGCGCCCCTCGGCCGTGCTGTAGCCGAGATAGGCCAGGTTCAGCGCGCCGGGATATGTGTCCCGGACCTCGAGCCAGGCGCCCCCGAAGGCGGGCGAGATCACGCTGGTTCCGGACGAGGGCGGGGCGCCCTGCTCGTCCACCACGGCCGACACGTCCCAGGTGCCGACCAGCCAGGCGATTTCGGCCATCTGCGGCGCGGGCCGGCCGAGCGAAGCGAAGGCGGCCGGGTCGGCGATATAATGCTGCCGGATCCGCTGATAGAGGGTCGGCGGGTCGGCCGCGGCGAGCAGTAAAGCGAGGCTCATTATCATTGGGCCAGCCTAAGCGGCGAGCGGCGCAGCGGCAAGCGACGAGCCGTCACTTCCCCCCTTGCACTTCCCCGCCGAGAGGCCGAAGCTGCCCGTTTCCCAAAAGGCGCGCGGCCGCGTCTTCTTCGCGGACCCGCAGGCGCGGCAACGAAGGAGACGCATATGCCCACCAGAGCTGCAGGCACCAGAACCATCGCGCTCGTGGGCCCCGGCGGGGCGGGTAAGACCAGCCTAGCCGAGGCCCTTCTTTTTGCGGCCGGTGCGATCGGGCGTCAGGGTTCGGTGGCTGACGGCTCGAGCGTCGGGGATGCCAGCCCCGAAGCCCGCGCCCGCGGCGGCTCGACCGAGCTCAACCTCGTCCATTACGATTATATGGGCGACCGCTACGCACTGATCGACGCGCCCGGCTCGGTCGGCTTCGCCGCCGACGGCGCGCTCGGCATGGCCGCGGCCGACCTCGCTCTGGTCGTGGTCGACCCCGATTCGGCCCGCGCCCTGCTCGCCGAGCCGACCCTGCGGCGGCTGGAGGCGCTCGGCATCCCGCACATGATCTTCGTCAACAAGATCGACCAGGCCCGCGGCTCGATCCAGTCGCTGCTCGAAGCGCTGCAGCCGATGAGCACCTCGCCCCTGATCGCCCGCTGGATCCCGATCCGCGACGGCGAACGGATCTCAGGTTTCGTCGATATCGCACTGGAACGGGCTTATTATTACCGGCCCGGCCAGCCTTCGGAGCAGAAGGACATCCCGGCCGACCTCGCCGACCGCGAGGCGCTGGAACGCACCCATATGCTGGAGCAGCTCGCCGACCATGACGACACCCTGCTCGAGCAATTGCTGATGGACGAGGTGCCGGACCGGCAGACCGTGTTCGACGATCTCGCCAAGGAGACCGGCCAGGGGCAGATCGTCCCGGTCCTGTTCGGCTCTGCACAGAACGGCTTCGGCATCCGCCGGCTGATGAAGGCTTTGCGCCACGAGGCCCCCGCCCCCGATGCGGCGGCGGAGCGGCTCGGCGCGACCGGCGCCTGCGCCTTCGTCTTCAAGGTCAGCCATGGCGGCGCGATGGGGCGGCTCTCCTATGCCCGCGTCTTCGGCGGCGGCCTGAAGGAAGGTCAGGAATTGAAGAGCAGCGGCGGCGAGTCCGTCCGGATCGGCACGCTCTTCGCCGTCCAGGGCGAGAAGACGGTGAAGCTCGCCGAGGCCAAAGCCGGCGACGTCGTCGCGATCGCCAAGCTGGAAGGCGTCCATGCCGGCGAATGGCTGGCCGCCGGCAAGGCGCCGCCGACTCCCGAGGCCGGCCAGCCGGTGCGCAATTATGCGCTCGCCATCTCGACCAAGGACCGCAAGGACGACGTGCGCCTCTCGACCGCGCTGCACAAATTGACCGAGGAGGACCAGGCCCTGGTCTGGGAGCAGGACGAGGCGATGCACGAGACCAGGCTGCGCGGCGTCAACGACGAGCACCTCCGCGTCACGCTCGACCGGCTGAAGCGGCGCTACGGCGTGCCGGTCGATTCCCACCAGCCGGCGGTCGGCTACAAGGAATCGATCCGCAAGACCGTCACCCAGCGCGGCCGCCACAAGAAGCAGTCGGGCGGCCACGGCCAGTTCGGCGATTGCGTGCTGGAGGTGAAGCCGCTGCCGCGCGGCGAAGGCTTCCGCTTCGACGACAAGATCACCGGCGGCGTCATCCCCAAGCAGTGGATCCCTGCGGTCGAGGCCGGCGTGCGCGACGCGCTCGCCAGGGGGCCGCTCGGCTTCCCGGTCGTCGACGTTGCCGTGACTTTGATCGACGGCTCCTATCACAGCGTCGACAGCTCCGAGATCGCGTTCCGGACGGCCGGGCGGATCGGCATGTCCGAAGCGCTCGCGCAGGCGACGCCGCATCTCCTCGAGCCGGTGCAGAAGGTGACCATCACCGTCCCGAGCAACGCCACCTCCAAGGCGACCTCGGCAGTGGCGAGCCGGCGCGGGCAGATGCTCGGCATGGGCCCGCGCGAAGGCTGGTCGCGCTGGGACCTGGTCGAGGCTTTGATCCCGGAAGCGGAGATGCAGGGCTTCGACGCCGAGCTCCGCTCGCTGAGCCAGGGCCTCGCCACCTACGAGGCCGCCTTCGACCATCTCGCCGAGCTGAACGGCGTGCTTGCCGACAAGGTCGTCCAGAAGGAGCTGGAGCCGGCTTGAGACCCGTATTCCCTCTCCCGTTTCGGGGAGAGGGACCGCCGGCCGCAGGCCGGCAGGGTGAGGGCCAGACGTGCGAGAGTAATCGCCAGGGCCCCTTGACGCCGCCCTGCCCTCACCCTCCCACTCGCTTCGCGAGCGGGCCCCTCCCTCTCCCCGAAACGGGAGAGGGGAATATCAGACCGCCGCCCGCGACAGCGCCCCGCATCTTTGATACGCTGCCGAAATGGCGGACGTCTTCCTGTCCTACGCGCGGCCGACGCAGCAGCGGATCGAGGCGATCGGCGGCGCGCTCGAGGCCGGCGGCTACAGTCTCTGGTGGGACAAGGCCCTGACCGCCTCCGACGATTATGCGATGGTGATCGAGGCCGAGCTCGACGCCGCGGCGTGCGTGGTGGTCGCCTGGTCGAAGCCGGCGCGGCAGTCGCTCTGGGTCCGGGCCGAAGCGAACGAGGCGCTTGATTCGGGCAAGCTGGTGCAGATCAACCTGGACGGGACGCGGCTTCCTTTGCCCTTCAGCGCGCTCAGCCATCTCGATTTCACGCGCTGGCGCGGCGAGCGCCAGGGGACGCTCTGGCACGAATTCGATACGAATGTGGCGGGCCGGCTGCGCGGCGAGCGAGGCGGCGGCGCCGCCGATTTCGCCGCTGCGCCGCGATCCGGCCCGGCATTGCAGGGCTTCGGCCGGATCGCACTGATCGGCTGGGCGGCGATCGCGCTGGCGGCGCTGATGGCGGTCGCGATCGCGGCCGTCGCTGCGGGCCGCATGGCGCCGGCCGCGTTCAGCGCCCTCGCCCTTGCCGGGCTCGGGCTCGCCGTGATCCTGCTCGCGCTCGCCGCCTTCGTCCTCATCCGCATCAGCCTGGCGTCGCGGCGATGAGCGGGCCGACCAACCGGCGCTTCGTGCGCAGCGCCTGGACATTGCTCGCCTTCCAGCTCCTGGCAGCCGGCGGCGCGACCGGGCTCGCAATCTGGGCGGCAACCAAGGTCCAGGCCCTGGTCGACCAGCGCGACCTGCTCCAGGCGCGGGTCAACCAGCTCGAGGCGCGGCCGACGCGCTGGGAAGTCACCCCGGTCGAGGAGATTCCGGCGGCGCCCGCGGCAACGCCCCAGCCCGCGCCTGCCGCGCCGACGCAGCCCGCTCCGCCGCCGTCCCAGCCGGCGCGGCCGGCACCGCCGCGCGCGCCGCCGGGCGTGGTGGTTCACCGGCCGCCGCCGCCCACCATCGTCGCGACGCCGCCCTCGCCAGCCAAGCCGCCCCTCGGCGCCGAGCCGGCGCCCCCGCCGCCGATGCGCAATCCGCCTCCGCGTCGCCCTCCGGTCCTCTACGTGCCGCCGCCCGGCCCCCCGGTGACCCTGATCCCGCCGCGGCGGCCCCCGTCCATCCATCTCCCGCCGCTGCAGCCGCCGTCGACCAGGCCCATGCCGCCGGCCACGCAACCGAGGCCGGGCGCCGTGCTCCAGCCTTCGCGGCCGACGACGACGATCGTCCGTCCGACCGTCACGCGGCCGCAATCGATCGCGCCGACGGCCGTGCGGCCGCAGACCGGCCAGAATGCGCCGCCGCGCCGCATCCGCCGACCGCTGCCCACGAATACGGAGCAGCCGCCGAACCCGCCCAAATAGAGGCTGTCGAATTCCCTCTCCCATTTTTGGGGAGAGGGAAACCCGGCCGAAGGCCGGGAGGGTGAGGGCTTCGGCGGCGGTGATCTGATCCAGGTCTGCCCTCACCCCTCCCACCGCTTCGCGGCGGGCCGCCCCCCTCTCCCCAAATGGGAGAGGGGGTGATCGCGCTGTCCGCCTTGACCCCGCCGCCGCAATCGGCTTCCTCAGACGCCTGACTCGGGGGACCGCATCATGGCCAGGAAGCTGACCTATTTCATTCTCGCCGGCCTGGTGCTCGGCATATTGGTCGGCTGGGCGATCAATGCCACGGTCGGGGACGGCACGCCGGCCGGCACCGCCAGGCTCGCGGCCTATGCCCATTACATCTCGATCCTGACCACGGTGTTCCTGAATCTGATCAAGATGATCATCGCGCCGCTGGTGCTGTCGACGATGATCGTCGGCATCGCGCACATGGGCGACACCGCCGCTCTCGGCCGGGTCGGCTTCAAGGCGGTCGGCTGGTTCGTCGGCGCCAGCCTGGTTTCGCTCACCCTCGGCCTCATTCTGGTGACGCTGTTGAAGCCGGGCGTCGGCCTCGGCCTGCCGCTGCCGCCGGCAAGCGCGTCCAGCGGGGTCGACCGGGCGGCGTTCGATTTCGCCACCTTCGTCTCGCACATCTTCCCCCAGTCGATGATCGACGCGATGGCGAGCAACTCGATCCTGCAGATCGTCGTCTTCTCGCTCTTCCTCGGCGTCGCGATCACCGCGGTGGGCGAGCCGGCAAGGCCCTTGGTGCGGGCGATGGAGGGGCTCGCCAAGGTGATGCTGCAGGTCACCGACTATGTGATGCGCTTCGCGCCGATCGCGGTCTTCGCCGCGGTCTCGGCGACGATCGCCGAGCACGGCCCGTCGATCCTCGGCACCTTCGGCTATTTCATGGGCAGCTTCTATGCCGGGCTCGTCCTGCTCTGGATCCTGCTGTTCGGCGCCGCCTTCCTGGTCGCCGGGAGCCGGACGCGGCTGCTGGCGCGCTATATCCGCGATCCGATCGTGCTCGCTTTCTCCACCGCGAGCTCCGAGGCGGCCTTCCCGCGGACCCTGGAAGCGCTGGAGCGGTTCGGCGTGCCGCCGCGCATCGCCAGCTTCGTGCTGCCCCTCGGCTATTCGTTCAACCTGGACGGCTCGATGATGTACCAGACGTTCGCCGCGCTGTTCGTCGCCCAAGCGTTCGGCGTCGACATGCCCATCACGACGCAAATCACGATGCTTCTGGTCCTGATGGTATCGAGCAAAGGGATCGCTGGCGTGCCGCGCGCTTCGCTGGTCGTCGTGGCGGCGACCTTGCCGACGTTCGGCTTGCCCACGGCCGGTCTCGTCCTGCTCATCGGCATCGACCAATTCATCGACATGGGGCG
>JAFAZM010000191.1 GCA_019239785.1 Sphingomonadaceae bacterium | reverse complement strand
TTCCGGCCTTCGCGGGAATGACGGAAGTGGTTCGTCGGTTGTGCCGGTTAGTGGTTCGACGCCACCTGCGGCGCCGGACCCATGGGCCCCACCCAATCCTCCATCGTCCCCGTATCGCTGACCCGGTAGGGATTGGCCCGGCTGTTGAGGAACAGCCGCTCCATCTCCTGCCGGTTGAACGGGCGGGAGCCCAACCGGCCGAAGATCGCGATCTGGCCGCCGGTCTCGTCGACGGCGCGGTCGCGGTCGAGGCCCTTGGCGACGGCGAGGGCAGGAGAGGGGGTTCGGGCCCAGGCGATCAGCTCGGGCTGCGGCTGCGGCGAGAAGCCGTAGACCGTGTTCGAATTGGCGAAGCTGGTGAGCTGCAGCACCTTCATGCCGTTCCGGCCGTCGGCGACATAGGCGAAGGCCGAGGCGTTGGTCGAGGCGACGACCACGTCCTCGACATCGTTCATCCGGCCGTCGAGGGTGACGAACATCGGCGTGCCCGGCCGCTCCGGATTGGTCACGTTGATGATCGCCAGGCCCTGCGCCTTCGCGGCGACATAGGCATAGGTGCGGGCGATGTAGATCCGCCGCGCGTCCTGCAGCGGCACCGTCGCCGCCGGCACCGGCACCGGATTGTCGAGATGGGTGACGTCGAACAGCTTCAGCCCTTCGGCGTCGGTGACCCAGAGATAGCGGAACTGCAGCGCCGAGGCGCGGGCGTCGCGGAGCGGCAGGGTGGTCACGTAGCGCGGGTGGAGCGGATCCTCGAGGTCGACGACGATGAGACCGGCAGCCGCGGCGATATAGGCGTAATTGCCGGCCAGGGTGACGTGGCGGGCGCCGTCGAGCACATGGTTCTCGTTCCAGGTCACCGCGCGGCGCAGGAAATTGTTGCGCGGATCGCCGTCGGCGAGCGTGTCGACATTGACGAGGTACATGCCCTCGACCGAGTCCGTGACCACCGCATAATGGTAGATGGCGTGGAAGGCCTGCTCCTGGTTCGCCTCGCGCAGCGAGACCTGCGTGCCGTTGGGCCCCGGCACCATCGTCTCGGCCATGCGCTCGTTGCGCTGCGGCGCGATCGGCTGGTCGGTCGGCAGGGCGATGCAGGTCGCATTGGCCGAGGCGACATGGGTATTCTGGCCGAGCGGCGAGACGGGCGCCGAGACGATATGCTCGGAGAAGCCCTTGTTCGCGATGCTTGCGACGTCGAACACGCGGAAGCCGCCATGCCCTTCCGCGACGAACATATATTCGCCCCGGTTCTGCAGGCAGCCGACCCGGTCGCTGGTGCCCTGGACGATGTTCTGGAACCGCTCGGTCGGGTTGGTCTCGCCCGAGACGTGGCGGTCGAAATTGGTGCCGCGGGTCCAGTTGATCAGCTCGCGATGATGCTCCTCGACATGCTGCCGGTAGAAATCGGGGTAAGCGTAACGGTGGAGATAGGAGCCGATCACCGCCTGCGGCTCGCTCCATTCGGTGACGCGCACCGCTTCGAAGCCGGTCTCCAGGCCGACCCAGGAGTGCATGCCGACGAAGTTCACGTAATTGGTGCCGAGCAGCAGCAGCTGGGCCATGATCGCATTGTTGTCGTTGTTCGCGGAGAGGTGGCAGTCGCTGCAATTCTTGGTCTCGGTGCGGCGCACCGTGTGCGGGAAGTGCGGCGCGAAGGCCTGGCTCGAGAAGCCGGCCGCCGAGATCGGCGGCTGCTGGACGTAGATCCGCTCTCGATTGACGTTGGTCGAGCTCAATATCAGCGCCGAGGTCGAGCGTATCGGGGCGATGATGTTGCCCTTGGTGGTCATATGCCGGCCGAGCTGGAACATCTCGTCGCGCGCGACCTGCGGATTGTAGGTCGCGAAGTTGCGCGTTTCCTCTTCCTCATAATGGTGGGTGTTGGTGCGGTAATTGGCCTCGATCGGCAGGTGGCAGCCGCCGCAGCTCGTCGTCCAGCTGAGGTGGCAGGTGAAGCAGGCCATGCCGCTGTCCGGATGGGCGAGCTCGCTGTCCGGCACGCTCTGGCCGAACGTGTAGCGGCCTGTCTCGGCGCCGGAGCGCGACATCAGTTTCGCGCGGGCCGAACGGATGTTGAAGCAGGGCGGGCCGCTCTCCGGCTGGTCGCCGGCGGCATGGCAGGGCGGCAGCGTCGGATCGACGCTGTCGCGGACCTGGCGCACCACCCACTCGAGCCGCGGGTCGACGATCGAGCGCTGGATCAGGACCTGACGGCCGTCGCGCTCGACCCATTCGAAGCGGCGGCGGCCGTCCTCGTTGCGGATCACCGAAAGGTCGCGGCCGTGCGGCGGCGCGGCAGGGCCGGAGGTGTGCAGATTGGCATAATCGCGCACCGTGCCGTGGCAGTCGCGGCAGCCGATCTCGATCGCGTTGGCGACCTCGCCGTAGATGAAGCCGTTGCCGTGCGCGTCCTGCGAGAAGTGGCAGTCGGCGCACTGCAGCCCGACCTGGGCGTGGATGTCCATCATGTGGACGGCGCGGCCGGGATTGGTGCCGACCGGCACGAACAAGCCCTCGCCCTCGCGGCGGAAGGTGTCCGGATCGCCGGGCGGGATGACGTGGCCGTCGGCGTCGAGCAGGTTGCCCTCGCGGTCGCGGCGGAAGATGGCGCGGAAGTTCCAGCCATGGCCATGATAGTCGGCGAACTGGGTCTGACGGGCGAGCGGGTTCACGCGGTCGTAGACCTCGCGCAGGAAGTTGACGTCCGACCACAGGCCGCGCGGCGACGCGCCTTCCGGGTTGCGGTCGAGCGTTTCCACGACCTCCGCCGCGTTCGGATAATGCTGGTGGCGCAGCACCTGCTCCTCGGCCGCGCTGCGCGCCGGGAGGCGGTTCTCCGGCCCCGGCCACATCAGGTCGGCGTCGGATTCGTAATCCCACATCGTGTAGCCGAGATAGGAATTCAGGAAGATGTTCGGCTGGTGCATGTGGCAGGTCATGCACTGCGCCGTCGGGATCGCGCGGGTGAAGACGTGGCGGATCGGATGGCCGCTCTCGCCGACCGTCGCGTGGTTCGCATCGACCGGCGCCGACGGCGTCGGCGCGAGCGTCGTGTTGACGTGGGTCTCGGCCGCCTCGCTGCGCGTGACCTCGCCCGGCCGGAGCTGGCCTTGGCGCAGCGCGGCAATGGTCGGATCGACCGTCGCGGTCTGGCCGTCGCGGCCGTAGCGCGCATAGGTAAGGCTGTGCCGCGGCTCGCGGTCGTTGGCATAGACGACGTGGCAGCCCGAGCAGCCGGAATGGCGATAGTCACCCGGCTGCTCGTTCGTGCCCATGAACCACATATAGGGGTCGTTGAGGCGCGACTTGTGAATGTTCAGCACCGGGATGGCGACGCGAAGGCCCGTCGCCGGGCCGCGGCTCGACTGCCTGAGGTCCGGCCGGCCCGGCTCCTCGAGCCGCTGGATGGAGCCCGTCGGGTTGGGCAGGCCGACTTCGGCGAACTGGGTGCTGATGTTGCGGCCGCCGCGCTCGAACACGCGGAAGATATCGGCGGGCGGGACGACGTGCCAGGTCGGGATCGGATAGAGGTCGCCGAGCACGCCGCGCGCGCGCTCCCGCGCGGTCAGGCCGGCCGAGCCCAGCGGCGAGGAGATGTGGGCGCCTTCGCCGGTGCGCGTATAGGCCTCGCCGACGACGTAATTCTTGTAGGGCAGGATGCCGTTATTGTAGGCGGCGCCGCCCCAGAGCATCGCGCCGGTCGCCATCAGCGAGCGCTCGGCGGCCTCGATGATCTCGATGTGGCAGGCGCCGCAGGATTCGCGGACGACGCGATAATCGGCCGGGTTGGTGAAGCGGACGAACTCCGGTGCCTCGCGGTTGAGCAGGGCGTAGGTGCGCGCGGGATTGGCGCTCGACGGATAATGCCAGCTCTCGGGGAAGCGCGGCAGCACGTGCGCCTGCGCCTGCGCGACCATATAGGCCGAGCCGCCCTGCTCGGCGCCTTCGGGCCGGCGGATCGCTGGATTGCCGCCGTGGCAGTCGACGCAGCCGAGCACCACTGCCGGCGAAGTGTGCATCGTATGCGCGTCGCTCGCGGTATGGCAGGAGACGCAGCCGGCGCTCTTCGCGTCGGCGTCGGCCTGCTCCTGGGTGCGCGGCGCCGGCGCGGCCCGGACCAGGGAATAATCGCGCTGCACCGCCTTCTCGACGACGGAGGCGCGCAGCTGCGGCAGGCCGAGCATCGCGACCAGGATCGCCGCCGCTGCGACCAGGCTCATGCGCGCCAGGATGGAGAGCCGCATCCTCATCATCTCAGTAGGTCACCACGGCGTTGAACAGGACGGAATAATAGAAGCGGTCGCGGTTCGCATCGATCAGCAGGTCGCGGAAGCCGGTGCCGGGCGCGAGCACCGCCCCGGACAGGCGGAAGACGAGATTCTGGATCGCCAGCGGCCGGTAGATCGCCGCCGCGCTGATATCCCAGCCGACGTCGTTGCGCACCGTGCCCTGCATGCGTAGCGCCTGGATCACCTCGGTGCGCTGGAACCAGAGATGGTTGACGTTGGTCGAGACGCGCAGCCGCGGGGTGAGGTCGAAATCGGCGCCCACGCCGAGCAGCACCGTGCCCGGATTGACGAAGTTGGACTGGCCCTGCTCCTTGGACGAGCGCAGGTCGATCAGCACGCCGTTGCGGCTGCTCAAGGTCACCGCGCGGGCGCCGCCGGCGAAGGGGATCGCCTGGCGGATCCAGTAGGAGGTGTCGGCGCCGGCGAAGATCGGATTCTCGAAGATCGCGTCGAAGCCGTGCTGCTTATTGTCGTAAGGGTTGCCGTCGCCGGTCGCGAACAAGGCGGCGCCGCGGATCCGGATCCAGTCGAAGTCGAAGCTCGGCTCGGCCGCGGCGAAGAAGGCGCTGATCCGGGCGTTCCGGCCGGTGAAGATGTTCTGCCGGTCGGAGCCGAACAGGCCGTAGGCGGAGACGGTGAGATTGAGCCGGCCGAAATGGCCGTCGCCGTTATAGCCGATGTAGAAGGCGTCATAATCGCGGGTGCGGAGGTTGCCGATCAAAGCCGGGCGGACCGGAAAGCCGTTATCGTCCACCTCGATACGGCCGCGCTCCCGATTGATGTTCCAGGTGAGGCTCGCCTCGCTGGTGAAGCCCGGGACCGGGAAATCCTGGCGGAAGAGGTTGGCGTGCAGAACCCAGTCGCGCCGCGGCGCCTGGAGGATGTTGTTGAGGCCGGAATTGGTGTCCTTCTCCAGCCGCCAGATCGCGGCGAGATTGAACTGCCAGCGATTGTTGTCGCGATTGCCGAACAGGCGGATGCCGAGCTGGTTGTCCTGGAACAGGAAGCCGCGGAAATCGAACTGGAATTCCTGGATGCCGACCCGCAGCGAATAGAAATCGAAGCGGCCGGAGCTGTGGTGCAGGTCCTTGTCGACGAACAATTCCTGCACGCCCAGCGCATAGTCCCAGCGGTTGGGCGGCCGGCTCGGGCGCACGCTGAGCACGCGCCGCTCCGGCACGTGGACGAAATTGGCCTGCGCGGCGAGCGTGATCCGATATTCGATGTCCGGCGGCAGAAAGGCCGTCGAGCCCTTGATCAGCGACGCGCTGAAAATGAAGGTCTGCGCGGTGACGATCGAGCGGTCGCGGCCGAAGACGTCGTCGGCGCCGGAGCCGGTCGTCGTCTGCACTCCGCCCGGGATCGGGAAGCTGCGCGGCTCGATCACTGTATCGGAGATCGCCGCGCCGACGAAGAACCAGTCGCTGCCTTCGAGCCCGAGCATCCGGTGGACGCGGCAGCCGAGGCTG
>JAFAZM010000341.1 GCA_019239785.1 Sphingomonadaceae bacterium | reverse complement strand
CGAGGGGATGACGGAGCATGTCTGCCCGGCCAACATCCCCGGCGACATCGCCGACGCAGCGATGGCGATCGCGCTGAAGGCGCACCGGCTGCTCGGCTGTCGCGGCGCCTCGCGCGCCGACTTCCGCTGGGACGATGCGCAGGGCGCCGACGGCCTCTATCTGCTAGAGGTCAACACCCAGCCCGGCATGACGCCATTGAGCCTGGTGCCCGAGCAGGCGCGGGCGCGCGGCGTGGATTACGCGACCCTGGTCGAGCGGATCGTGGAGGCGGCGCTGTGAGCGCGCGGGCTGCACGCGGCGGGCCGGCGCGCGGGCGCGCGAAGCCTCGGCCGCGGGGCAATGCGCGCAGCGTCAGCACGCGCCGGCCGAAGAAGCAGGGCCTGCTCGAAGCCTTCGGCATCTCCTCGGCCTGGACGCGGCGGCTCGGCAATTGGGCGCTTGCGGGCATGACGGCGGCGGTGATCGTCGCAGCGATCCTCGCCTTCCGCCTGCCGCAGCTCGCCGGCATCGCGCTCGGCGAGGGGGTCGGCGGCGCCGGCTTCACCTTGCGCCGGGTCGAGATCACCGGCGCCCAGCGCGTCTCCCGGCTCGCCATCTACAATGTCGCCTTCGACCAGGATTCGATGGCGATGCCCTTGGTCGACCTCGCCGCGACGCGGGCGCGCCTCATGCGCTTCGGCTGGATCCGCGAGGCGCGGGTGTCGCGGCGGCTGCCTGACACTCTGGTCATCGACATCGTCGAGCGGCAACCGGTCGCGATCTGGCAGAACAACCAGCAATTGAGCCTGATCGACGGCGAGGGCGTCGTGCTGGAGCCGGTGCGGATCGACCATATGCCGAACCTGCCGCTCGTCATCGGCCCCGACGCCAACCGCCATATCGGCGGGCTCGGCGCCTTGCTGCAGGCGGCACCGCGGCTGCGGCCGCAGATCGCCGGCGCGACCTGGGTCGGCCAGCGCCGCTGGGACATCCGCTTCCAGAGCGGCGAATTGCTGACCCTGCCCGAGGGCCAGGAGGAAGCGCAGCGCGCGATCAGCCGTTTCGCTTTGATGGACCAGCAGGATCCTTTGCTCGGCCGCGGCTTCGCCCGGATCGACATGCGCGATCCGCGGCGGACCTATGTCCGCATCTCGCGCGAGCCGGGGGCGATCGTCCCGGCAACGACGGCACCGGATCCAGGGCCGCCGCCGCAAGACCTGGCGAGGACGATCTGATGGCGCGGCGCACCCCGACGCCGCCGCAGCGGAACCTGGTCGCGGCGCTCGACGTCGGCTCGTCCAAGGTCTGCGCGCTGATTGCCGAGCCCGACGAGGACGGCAAGCTGAAGATCCTCGGCACCGGCCAGCGCGAGAGCCGCGGCGTCAAGCGCGGCTTCATCGCCGACATGGAGAAGAGCGAGATCGCGATCCGCGAGGCGGTCGAGCAGGCGGAACGGATCGCGGCCACCCAGGTCGACCAGGTCTTCGTCGGCTTCTCCGCCGGCGGGCTGGTCAGCAACGTCGCCGGGGTCGAGGTCGCGATCGGCGGCCGCCGGATCACCGCCGAGGATATCGACGCCCTGCTCGATGCCGGCCGGGAGTCGATCGACCCCGAGGGCCGCACCATCCTCCACGCCATCCCGGCCCTCTACACGATCGACGGGGTCGAGGGGGTGAAGCAGCCGCGCGGCCTCCATGCCGACAAGATCGCGGTCGACATCCATGTGATCGGCGCCGATCCGCCGCCGGTGAAGAATCTGGACCTCTGCGTCCGGTCCGCCCATCTCGGCGTTGAAGCCATCGTCGCCTCGCCGGTCGCCGCCGGCAAGGCCTGTCTGAGCGACGAGGAGCGCGAGTTGGGCGTGGCGTTGGTGGAGCTTGGCGGCGGCGTGACCAACGTCTCGGTCTTTGCCGGCGGCATGCTGGTCGGGCTGCGCTCGCTCTCGATCGGCGGCAGCGACATCACCGACGACATCGCCGCCGCCTTCGGCACGCGCCGCGCCGAGGCCGAGCGGATCAAATGCTTCTACGGCTCGGCGATGACGAGCCCCCGCGACAATCACGACATGATCGAGCTCGCCCCGATTGCCGGCGGCCAGGAAGGGATCGAAAGCGCCCGCATCACCCGCGCCCAACTGGTCGCGGTGGTCCGTCAGCGGCTCGAGCATCTCACGGCCCTGATCGAGGGCGCGCTGAAGGAATTGGGCTTTGCCGGGCCGTTCGGCCGGCAGGTGGTGCTGACCGGCGGCGGCGCCGAATTGAAGGGCATTGCGGACTATGCGCAGGGCGTGCTCGGCCGCGCCGTCAGGGTCGGCCGGCCGGCGATGCCGGGCCTCCCGGAGGCGCATGCGGGCCCGGCTTTCTCAACGCTTGCCGGTCTGGCTCTGTTCGCCGCGTCGGACGAAGGCGATCTGCGGAGCGGATTTGCGGTCAGCGGCGGCGAGGGCAGGGGCTCGGGCGGGTGGCTTGGGCGCCTGATTGCGGCATTTCGGACTCAGTATTGAAGAAATCTGGGGAAAAGATTGCGTGAGCGTTAACTTTTTTATCGATCCCAAGATTCGCTTGGGGCAAAAGGGCTTAGACGAAGCGCGTCGTATTGCGCCATGGATTTGGGGAGACTGCGCATGAGCATCGATTTCATCCGTCCGGAAGTGGAGGAGCTCCGCCCACGGATCAGCGTCATCGGGGTCGGCGGCGCCGGCGGCAACGCCATCGCCAACATGATCCAGTCGGACGTGCAGGGCGTCGACTTCATCGTCGCCAATACCGACGCGCAGGCGCTCAACCACAGCCTTGCGGACAAGAAAATCCAGCTCGGCCTGAAGATCACCCAGGGCCTCGGCGCCGGCTCCCGGCCGGAGATCGGCAAGGCCGCCGCCGAGGAAGCGATCAACGAGATCGAAGCGGCGCTGGACGGCGCCCATATGTGCTTCATCGCCGCCGGCATGGGCGGCGGCACCGGCACCGGCGCCGCGCCGATCATCGCCAAGGCGGCGCGCGACCGCGGCATCCTCACCGTCGGCGTGGTCACCAAGCCGTTCAGCTTCGAAGGCAATCGCCGCGGCCGCTCGGTCGAGGCCGGCATTGCCGAGCTGCAGCAGCATGTCGACACGCTGATCGTGATCCCGAACCAGAACCTCTTCCGGATCGCCAACCCGAACACGACCTTCAAGGAAGCGTTCATGATGGCGGACGAGGTGCTGCAGCAGGGCGTGCGCGGGATCACCGACCTGATGGTCATGCCCGGCCTGATCAACCTCGACTTCGCCGACGTCCGCTCGGTCATGTCCGAGATGGGCAAGGCGATGATGGGCACCGGCGAGGCGATGGGCGACAATCGCGCGATCGAGGCGGCGGAGCAGGCGATCGCCAATCCGCTGCTCGACGGGGTGAGCATGAAGGGCGCCAAGGGCGTGATCATCTCCATCACCGGCGGCGACGACATGCGGCTGATGGAGGTCGACGAGGCCGCCAATCATATCCGCGAGCTGGTCGATCCCGACGCGAACATCATCTGGGGCTCGGCCTTCAACAACGACCTGGACGGGCGCATCCGCGTCTCCGTGGTCGCCACCGGCATCGGCGCCGAGGAGGTCATGCCGATCCCGCAGCCGGCCAAGGTGTTCACCTTCCCGGCGATGCGCGCCGCCGAGCCGCCGCGCACCGAGGTCGCGCCCGAGCCCGAGCTGCCGCCGGTCACCCTGACTCCGCCGGAAGAGACGGCGGCGCCGGTTGCCGAGACGGAAGCCGAGCGCGACGAGCTCACCCTCGACGCCCCGCTCGCGGAGCAGGACGAGGAGGAAGGCGAGGAGCTGCTGCTCGACAGCGTCGACATGCAGGCCGAGGATCTGCCGGAGCCGGAAGCGGCGCCGGTCGCCTCGACCCGCTCCTGGCTGACCCGCGAAGAGCTGCCGGCCGAGCCCGAACCGAAGGCGGGCGGCACCCTGTTCGAGCGGATGTCGAACATCGCCCGCGGCGCCGCTAAGGCCCAGGTCGAGGACGCACCGGAGGAAGAGGCGCCGCGCATGCGCACCGGCACCTCCCGCGACCCGCTCGACAT
>JAFAZM010000326.1 GCA_019239785.1 Sphingomonadaceae bacterium | reverse complement strand
CCTTATGCTCTGCCATTTGAGCTCATTCTCCGGGACGATCAGGCCGCAATCGCGGATCAGCACCTCCCGATAGGAGGGATCGTTGTAGGAGCTGGCCTGGGTCCCGACCGGCCCGGCACCGACCGCGGAGCCGAAGCGCATGTTCTTCGCCGCCGCGACCGCGTTGAGCGCGGGCGGCGCCGGCACAGGCGGGCTCGGCGGCGACGGCGGCGTGGTGGAGGTGGCGCCCCCTCCCCCGCTCGTGCCGCCCCCGCCGCCGCAGCCCGCCACCAGGCCGCCAAGGCCCAGAGCGAGGCTCTCGCGGCGGGTCAGCCGCATCTCTTCAGCGCCGGCGGGGCGGTGCGGCGGCGAGCGAGGCGGCGATCGCCTCGCGGAGCGGCTTGGGCCGGAACTCCGCATCATAGGGGCAGGGCCGCTTCGGCAGGCCGTCGGCGCGGGGCGTGCGCCCCTGCAGCCAGGAATAGCGGTCGCTCATCCCCCAGGCGAGCATGTCGCCGAGCTGCGGATAGGAGAGCATCAGGTCGAGATAGGCTTTGGCATAATCGGCCACCGCGCGGTCGCGCGTGTCGATGTCCGCCGGCAGGCCGCGATCGTGGACGTCGAACTCGGTGATCAGCAATTGGTAGCCCATGCCGGTCACCTCGTCGAGGAAGCGGCGCCAGGCGGCCTCGTCGTGCGGGCCGAAGGCGGGGCCGTCGCCGGGATTGTTGCCGCTCCCGATATGCGACTGGACGCCGAGCGCGTCGACCGGGGTGCCGCGGCGGCGAAAGCCTTCCAGGCAGCGCAGCACCCCGGCCCGATGGGCCTCGTTGCCCGGCTCCCAGGACATGTAATCATTGTAGACGAGCTGCGCATGCGGCGCGGTCTCGCGGGCGGTGTGGAAGGCGAGATCGAGCACCGCCTCCGCGCTGCCCATCGCACGCGAGAAAGCGGTCTCGCGCATCGCACCCGTGTGCGCGTCGACCGCTTCGTTGACCACGTCGTAGCCGTGGATGCGGCGGCCGTAGCGGGTGCAGATCGTCGCGACGTGCTCGCGGATCATTCGCTCCGCCTCGGCGCGCGGATTGGCGCCGAAGTCGTACGTCGCGACCCAGGCCGGAAACCAGTTCGGATGATGCCAGAGCAGGGTGTGGCCGCGGACGGCGAGCCCGTTCGACTCCGCGAAATCGACGATCAGGTCGGCGCCTGCAAAGTTGAAGCTGGTCGGCGTCGGCCGCGTCCATTGCCACTTCAGCTCGTTCTCGGGGACGATCAGCCCGCATTCGGAGGTGATCACCTCGTCATAGCGGGCGTCGCGCAGGCCGTTGCGCAGGCCGAGCGTCGAGCCCCAGCGGCGGCCGCTGCGCCCGGCGAGCGCGTTCAGCGAGGCGGTGCGGGCCTCCGCTCGGGCCGGGCCGGCGAGCGGGGCGCAGGCCGCACTGGCGGCGAGACCAAGACCCAGAGCGAGGCTCTCGCGGCGCGTCAGATCCATGCTTTGCCATCCTCTTCCGGAGCCCTATGGTAGCGCTCACATTGCGAGCCTGCCGGCCATCGTGTCAATGGCGGACGGCGCCGAAGAGGGGATGATCATGCAGGCAGCGACCGGACTGCGTCTCCTGTTGGGCTTGGCCTTCCTGCTGCTCGCGCGCCCGGCCTTCGCCGAGGACGGCTACGATCTGTGGTTGCGCTACCAGCCGGTCGAGGCGCCGGCGCAGGCGCGCTACCGTGCTTCGGCGGCAACGATCCTGGCGCAGGGCACCTCCCCGACGGTCGCGGCCGCCGCGGGGGAGTTGCAGCGCGGGCTTGCCGGCCTGCTCGGCCGCCAGGTCCCTTTCGGCCGGCAGGTCGCGGATGGGGCCATCCTGCTCGGCACGCCGGCCTCCTCGCCGCTGATTCGCGGCCTCAACCTTCCGCTGCAAGGCCTTGGTCGGGAAGGCTTCCTGATCCGCAGCGTCGCGCTCGGCGGGTGCCGCGTGACGTTGATCGCGGGCAACGAGGATGTCGGCGTGCTGTACGGCGTCTTCCGGCTGCTGCGGCTGATCCAGACCCAGCAGCCGATCGTCGGCCTCGACCTTCGCGACGCGCCGCATGTGCAGCTGCGCATGCTCGACCATTGGGACAATCTCGATCGCCATGTCGTGCGCGGCTATGCCGGCCTGTCGCTGTGGGACTGGCAGACGCTGCCGCGCTTCCGCGATCCCCGCTACACGGATTACGCCCGCGCCGACGCTTCGATCGGGATCAACGGGATCGTCCTCAACAACGTCAATTCCAATGCCGACGTGCTGACCCCGCACTTCCTCGAGCGGGTGAAGGCGCTTGCCGACATCTTCCGGCCCTGGGGCATCCGCGTCTATCTCTCCGCCCGGTTCAACGCGCCGATGGCGCTCGGCGCCCTCCCCACCGCCGACCCGCTCGATCCCCGGGTGCAGACCTGGTGGCGCGCCAAGGCCGACGAGATCTATCGCTACGTGCCCGATTTCGGCGGCTTCCTGGTGAAGGCCAACTCGGAAGGGACACCGGGACCGCAGGACTTCCACCGCACCCATGCCGACGGCGCCAATATGATGGCGGAAGCGCTGGCGCAGCACGGCGGCGTCGTGATCTGGCGCGCCTTCGTCTATTCGGCCGCGAACAACGAGGACCGCTTCCGCCAGGCCTATAGCGAGTTCCATCCGCTGGAAGGCCAATTCCGCGACAATGTGATCGTCCAGGTCAAGAACGGGCCGATCGACTTCCAGCCGCGCGAGCCGTTCAGCCCCCTGTTCGGGGCGATGCCGCGCACGAATATCGGCATGGAGTTCCAGGTCACCAAGGAATATCTCGGCTTCAACACCCACCTCGCCTATCTCGGCACGATGTGGGAGGAGGCGCTGCGTGCCGACACCTACGCACGGGGCCAAGGCTCCACGGTGGCGCGGGTGGTGGACGGCAGCCTGTTCCACGGGCCACGCAGCCTGCTCGCCGGCGTCGCCAACACCGGCAACGACCGCAACTGGTCCGGCTCGCAGTTCGACCAGGCCAATTGGTACGCGCTCGGCCGCTTCGCCTGGGATCCGAACGTCTCCGCCCGCGCCGTGGCCGAGGATTGGGCGCGGATGACCTGGGGCAACGACCCCGCGATCGTGCAGCCGATCGTCGGGATGATGATGGGCTCGCGCCAGGCGGTGGTCGATTACATGACGCCGCTGGGCCTCCATCATCTGATGGCGACCGGCCATCATTACGGACCGGGGCCCTGGATCGACAATCTCGAGCGGCGCGACTGGAACCCGGCTTACTTTCACGGCGGCAACCGCGAGGGGATCGGCTTCGACCGCACCGCCAGCGGCAGCAATGCGATCGAGCAATATGCGCCCGAGGTGGCGCGGCGGTTCGGCAATCTCGCCACGGTCGGCGACGATTATCTGCTCTTCTTCCATCACGTGCCCTGGACCTACCGGCTCGACACCGGGCGGACGGTCTGGGACGAATTGGTGGTCCGCTATTCGCGCGGCGTCGACGAGGTCAGGGCGATGCGGCGGACCTGGGCGGGGCTCGCCGGGCGGATCGATCCGCAGCGTTATGCCGAGGTCGCCGGCTTCCTCGCCATCCAGGAGGACGAGGCCCAGTGGTGGCGCGACGCCTGCATCGCCTATTTCCAGAGCCTCTCCCGCCTCCCCCTCCCCGCCGGCTACGCCCCGCCGGCGCACGATTTGGCCTGGTACCAGGCGATCGACAATCGCTACGCGCCGGGGCGGGACCAGCCTTAGTTATATTCGCGCGGAGACGCGGAGACGCGGAGGGTCCGCGGTTCCGGTGCGCAATTTGCGGGCGCCATTTCCTGCCTGAGAGAAGCGCGCTGTGCGCGAGCCCGATACGGTCTCTCTGCGTCTCTGCGCGAACCAATAACCTAAGGTTGATCGCGGCCCGGGGCGTAGCGGTTGTCGATCGCTTCGTACCAGGCGAGATCGTGAGCGGGCGGGGCGTAGCCGGCGGGGAGGGGGAGGCGCGAGAGGCTCTGGAAGTAGGCAATGCAGGCGTCGCGCCACCATTGGGCCTCGTCCTCCTGGATGGCGAGGAAGGCGGCGACCTCGGCATGACGCTGCGCATCGATCCGCCCGGCAAGCCCGGCCCAGGTCCGCCGCATCGCCCCCACCTCGTCGACCCCGCGCGAGTAGCGCACGACCAATTCGTCCCAGAGCGTCCGCCCGGTATCGAGCCGGTAGGTCCAGGGGACATGGTGGAAGAAGAGCAGATAATCATCGCCAACGGTGGCGAGATTCCCGAACCGCCGCACCACTTCGGGCGCATATTGCGCGATCGCATTGCTGCCGGTCGCGGTGCGGTCGAAGCCGAGCCCGTCGTGATTGCCGCCGTGGAAATAGGTCGGGTTCCAGTCGCGCCGCTCCAGATCGTTCACCCAGGGGCCGGGCCCGTAATGATGGCCGGTCGCCATCAGATGGTGGAGGCCGAGCGGGGTCATGTAATCGACCACGGCCTGGCGCGAGCCCATCATCATCGCGACGATCGGCCCGAATATCGCAGGATCGTTGCCCCAATTCATCCGCGCCCAATCCTCGGCGACTGCGCGTGCCGAGACATCCG
>JAFAZM010000250.1 GCA_019239785.1 Sphingomonadaceae bacterium | reverse complement strand
AAGGAGAATTACTCCACCCTGATCGCCGTCCATGCCGAGCAGGGGCACAATCCCTCCGCCGGACTGACCATCGAGGACAATGTCGCCTCGGTCGCGCCGGGCTTCCAGTGGACCAGCGCGCTGGTGGGGGACTGGAGCGGGGAAGCTTTGGTGATCCGGGGGAACCGGCTCGGCGAGCGGATCACGGAGTTCGAGCGGCACGACCCGCGCTGAGGCGATCGCGGCAGGCGCGAGCGAAGGCCCCCGGCGCGCAGCCCATGTGCTTGCGGAACGCGGTGCTGAACGCGCTCGCCGATTCATAGCCGATCTGCTCGGCCAGCCGCTCCAGGGGCTGGCCGCCCCGGCTTAGCGCATCCCGCGCCAGCGCCATCCGCCAGCGCGAAAGATATTCGATCGGCGCGCAGCCCAAAGTATCGGCGAAGCGCGCCGCGAAGCTCGACCGCGACATGGCGGCGAGCCCCGCCAGGCGAGCCACCGTCCAGCCGGTGCGGACGTCGCCATGGATCGTCCGCAGCACCCTGGCCAGCGCGGGATCGCGAAGGCCCGCGAGCAAGCCGGCCGGCAAGGCTTCCGCGCCGGGACCCTGCCGCAGACATTCGACCAGCATGATCTCGAGCAATCGCTCGAGGACCATCTCGCGCGCCGCGCGGTCGCCTTCGCATTCGTCGACGATCAGATCGATGATCCCCGTGAGCCGGTCGCCCTCGCGCGCGGCGGCTCGAAGGTGGATCATCCGCGGCAGGAGGCCGAGCAGGAGCGCCGCATTGACCTCGTCGATCCGGAACGACCCGCCGAGCATCCGGAAATCGGCCTCGCCTTCCGGATCTCCGTGACGCACGGCGCTGTCCGACGGCTGGACCGGAATGCAGGGGAAGCCTGGCCGGCTGGACAAAGCGAAGGCCGGCGTAGCCGGCAGCAGCACGAAATCGCCGCGATCTAGGCGGACCGGCCCGGCGTCCTCGAGCTCGAGCCAGCAATGCCCCGCCAGGACGATGGCGAAGCCCGGGCTCCCATGCGCTTCATAGCGGACGCCCCACTGCCCGCGCCCTTCGATCGGTTTGGAGACCGCCGCATGCGGGCGGAGAAGGCCGATGACGTTGCCGAGAGGATCCATTTGGACGATCGATAATGCAAGATGGAGTTCTAATTATAGATCATCCCGCGAAATCCGTCCATCTGCCGGTCCTGAAAAATGGAGATCGGCATGAACAAGACCATCCTCATCACCGGCACCTCGTCGGGCTACGGCAAGGCGACCGCTGCGCATTTCCTGGCGCGGGGCTGGAACGTCGTCGCCACCATGCGGCGGCCGGACGCGAGCCTGTTCGCCGCGTCGGACCGGCTGAAATTGCTCCCGCTCGACATCACCGATCCTGCCAGCATCGAGCTGGCGCTGACGGACGCCGTAGACGCCTTCGGCGCGCTCGACGTGCTGGTGAACAATGCCGGCATCGGCCTCGCCTCGATTGTCGAGGCGACGCAGGACGCCATCGTCCGCGAGGTTTTTGAGACGAACACATTCGGCACGATCGCCGCCTGCCGCGCCGTCATTCCGCTCATGCGCCGCCAGGGCGGCGGCACGATCGTCAACGTCACGTCGAGCACGACCCTTGGCGTGATGCCGTTGGTGGCGGTCTATGCCGCCAGCAAATGCGCGATCGAGGGCTTCACCGAATCCTTGTTCTACGAGCTGGAGCCGTTCAATATTCGCACGCGGCTGGTTGAGCCCGGCTATGCACCGACCACCAGCTTCGCCGCGAACGGAGGGCCACGCATGGCAGGCCTGATCCCAGCGGACTACGAAGCCTTCGCGCAGGCCTGCTTCGGCAAGATGGCCAACTATCCCACGCCCTATTGCACGGAGGCGGAGGTCGCCGAGGCGGTGTTCAACGCCGCCACCGAAACCGGAGATGGCATCCGCTATCCGGCAGGCCCGGACAGCAAGCTGCTCGCAGAGCTGCGCTGGACGACTTCGGAGGAGCATTATCTCGCCAAGATGCGGGAGATGTTCCGTCCTGAACTCGACGTGGGGGCCGCCGGCTAGGCGACGAGCCGCGATCCGAGTTTGGCCGCGAAATATTCCAGGTTCGCAACCCGCCGCATCAGCCCGCTGTCGCCCGCGATCGCCTCGGGGCGGAAGAAGCGGCGCATGATCGGGAAGTCGAGGTCGATCACCCGGCTCATATATTCGGGCGTCAGCAGGCCGCCATGCTCGTCGGCGACCGGGCCGAGACGGCGGCGTAGCGCGTAGCTGCGCTGGCGGAGCGCGACCGGGCGGATGCGGGTCGACCATTCGTCGAAGCGGTGGCGAATGCTCGGCCGGCGCGCGAAATGGTGGCCGTAGGCGGAGCGGTGGCGGGCGAGCACGGGATCGATCGCGGCGAGCAATTTCGCCTCGAAGCGGCCGGCATTCTTGAGGCCGAGCGGCAGCTTCATCGCCTCGGCGACCAGGCGGTGGTCGAGGAAGGGCATCAGATAGGCGCCGTACCAGGCCTCCAGGCTGATTTCGCGGCCGAAGAGCGCGCGGCAGCGGATCCGCGGATAGATCTGCTCGATCAGGCCGCGCGGGAGCCGGCCGCGGTCGCTGCGCCGGCCGAGCGCGAGCAGGATCTTGTCCTCGAGCCCGCGCAGGAAGGCGCGCTCGTCGAAGGCGGCAGTGACGTCCTCCTTCGCATAGCGGGCGAAGAAGGTGCGGGCGACCGCGGCGGCGCTGAGCGGGCGGTCGGGAAGGAAGAAGAAATTGCGGAAGATCTCGCCGCAGCCGCCCGAGGCCGAGAGCGCGCCATCGGCGTGGCGGGCGGCGCGGGCGGCGGCATTGGCCCCGTTCTCGAACAGTTCGCCGTAATTGGGCAGGCCGTCGTAGAGCTGGAAATTCCGCTCGACCAGATCGGGGAATTCGTCGGGCGAGACCTCGCGCCATGCCTCCTTGTCGACCCACTCGATCCCGAAGCCCTCCGCCTCGGCGATCCGGCGGGCGATGCGCACGTCGATGCTGCCGGCGCCGCCATAGACGAACAGATGCGGCCTGCTGCCGGCCGCGCGCAGGGCGGCGAGGGCGAGGCGGGAATCGAGCCCGCCCGACAGCGGGCAGCGGATGTTGTCGCCGAACTGGCGGACGTGATCGGAGACGATTGCCATCAGCCGCTCGCGATGGGCGGCGATGCGCGCCGCAAGCGGCAGCTTCTCGGGTTCGGGCAGCGGCCGCGGGACGATCGTGGCACGGATGCCGTCCTCGTCCAGCACCAGCACCCGGTCGGGTCCGAGCGTCTTGAGCTCGGCGAAGATCGTGTCGTTGCCGATCGGGACGACGTTGAACGCGAACTCGTAGACGCCCTGGGTATCGAAGGAGAGCCGGGGCAGCGCGTGCGTCGCGGCAAGCAGCGAGGTCGAGAAGATGCGCATGCCCGCATCGTGGAACAGCTGGAAGGCCGCGAAATAGTCGGCGAACACGAAGCTGCGCCCGGCCCGATGAACCAGGGCGACGAACTGGCCGCCGAGCCGGCTCCAGTCCGGCGTTTCCAGCGCCTCCATCGCCAGCAGCGCCTGGAGCGCCGGCCTGCCCATCAGGCCGTCGCAGGTGAACGTGCCGGCAATGGCGACGAAATCCTCGCCGTCGACGAGGAGGGTTTCGGGCCCGCCTGCAATGTACGGGAAGTGAAGCAGGCGCCAGCCCGGCGCCTGGAGCGCGACGCCCTTGCCGAAGCCGTGCGAGGCGTATTGCGCCTTGGCCGCCGCAAGCGCGCCTTCGGCGAAGGCGCGATCGCGCGACTGTACGAGAAAGAGGCCCGCCATCGGGGCCCGTTAGCCGGTCAGGCTTAACGGCCCGTCAACCGCGCGCCTTTATCAGTCCGGCATGACGGCAAGGGACCGCCCCGGATGATCGACAATTTCGCGCTCGGCCTGACGCACGCGCTGCTGCTGCTCGCCGCCTGGCGCCTGCTGTCGCGCCCCGACCTTGCCGACGACGCGGCGCCGCGCACGCCGCGCCGGGGATGGTTCGGCAAGGATGCGTGATCTCGCCTTCGTCGCCTTCATCGCGGGGCTGCTGGCGCTCGGCCTCAAGCGGCCGTTCCTGTTCGTGCTCGCCTACATCTATGTCGACACGGTCTCGCCGCAGCGCCTCTCCTATTTCCTGCTCAATTCGATCCCGCTCTCCCTGATCATCGCTTTGCTGGCGATGGGCGGCTGGGCGCTCACCGACCGCAAGGACGGGACGGGCTTCAGCGTGCGGCAGGGCCTGCTGCTGGTGCTGCTCGCTTATGCCGGCATGACCACCCTCTATGCCGACTTCCCGGTCGACGCGGCCGAGAAATGGGACCCGGCGTGGAAGACCATCGTCTTCGCGGTCTTCCTGCCCTTCACCCTGCGCACGAAGCTGCGGATCGAGGCGGTGCTGCTGTTCCTGACCCTGTCGGCGGCGTCGATCGTCATCGTCGGCGGGATCAAGACCGCGCTCGGCGGCGGCGGCTATGGCGTGCTCAACCTGATGGTCGACAATAATAGCGGCCTCTACGAGAGCAGCACCATCTCGACGGTCGCGATCGCACTGATCCCGATCATCCTCTGGCTCTCCCGCTTCGGCACGATCTTCCCGCCCGACTGGCGGGTGAAGACGTTCGCGGGCGCCTTGATCTTCGCCTGCCTCTTGATGCCGATCGGCACCGAGGCGCGCACCGGCCTGGTCTGCATCGCCCTGCTCGGCGTGCTGATGCTGCGCGATACGAAGCGCCGCTTCCTCTACATCGCCGGCGCCGGCCTGCTCGGCGTCGCCGCAATCCCCTTCCTGCCCTCCTCCTTCACCAGCCGGATGGACACGATCCAGGGCTTCCAGGCCGACCAGAGCGCCGGCACCCGCCTCGCCGTCTGGGCCTGGACCTGGGATTATGCCCAGCATCATCCGTTCGGCGGCGGCTTCGGCGCCTATCGCTCGAACCATATCCAGGTGCAGATGACGAACACGCAGAGCGCCGGCGAGGTCCAGGTGGTCACCACCCAGACCGAGGCGGACGAGGCGCGCGCCTATCACAGCGCCTATTTCGAGATGCTCGGCGAGCAGGGCTTTCCGGGCCTTGCCATGTTCCTGCTGATCAATGCGATCGGGCTGGTGCGGATGGAGATGATCCGCCGGCGCTACCGCAAGCGCGAGGGCGAGGAGGCCTGGATCGCGCCGCTGGCGACCGCGCTCCAGCACTTCCAACTGGTCTACATGACCGGCGAGGCCTTCGTCGGCATCGCCTACCAATCGTTCGGCTGGCTCGTCTTCGCGACGGCGATCGGCTTCGACGCCTGGCTGGTCCGCAGGGAAAAGGCCGCGCGGAAGGCCGGGGCCCCCTTCGCGTCGAAGCTCGCCGCCGGACCTTCGCTGCTGGCGAATTGAGGGACGCCGGCAGCTTTCCCAAGCCGCCCTCGATCCCGGTCGGAGCCGGCCGCAGCCCCCGCAGCGCCGACGGCCTGCCGACGGCGCAGTCATTCAATTGACCTGCTTCCAACTTAAGGCCAGTATTTTCTTGAAGTGGCCGGGGCCAGGCCGGAGTCGACTTGCCTCGTCATAGGGATTCGGGCGCGCTCGACTTGGGATATTCGACAATGCCGGCGATTCAACGAAAAGGCACCGACCCCAACCGCGCAGCGGGCAGCGCGGATCTCGCCGGCGCCTATGCCGAAGGCGATGCCCGCCGGATCGTCAGCGACACGATCGCGGTCCCGGAAGCGAACAGTCCCCCGGTCCTGGATCTCGACAGCGGCGCGCCCGGCTCGGGCTCGTCCGCGAGCTTCACCGAGGGCAACGGCCCTGTCACGCTCGCCCCTTCGGGCACCGTCGCCGACCCCGATTCCCCCGACTTCGACGGCGCCACGCTCACCGTCCAGTTCATCTCCGGCGCCCAGGCCGAGGACATGCTGGTGGTCGTGGGGCTCGACCCCGATTCGGGCGGATTCATCTACAACGGCAATGGCGACGTCATCGCCCAGGTCACAGGCGGCGATTCGTCTTCGAATCCCCTGGTCGTCACCTTCACTGCCTTTGCCGGCGCGAGCGATGTCCAGAACGTGCTGCGGACGATCGGCTATGTCGATTATTCGTACGGCGTGACGAGCGGCGATCGCCTGATCGGCTTCACGCTCACCGACGGCGACGGGGGCACCTCCAACCCTGCGACCGCGACGGTGCATGTGAGCGCAACCGACGTTCCGCCGACGGCCAGCGACGATTTTGCCACCACCGACGAGGCCTCGACGGTGGTGATCGCAGTGCTTGCGAACGATTCCGATCCGGACGGCCCGCCGCCCTCGGTCGCGACGGTGGACGGCAAGGCGATCGCCGCCGGCCAGACGGTCATCATCGCCTCCGGCGCCAAAGTGACTCTGGGGGCCGATGGCACGCTGACCTACGATCCCAATCACAGATTCGATACTTTGACCTCACCCTCGTCGGGCGAGACCGGCGCGGTGAATACCTCCGCGACCGACAGCTTCAGCTACGGCCTGGCCGGCGGCACCACGGCCTCCGTCGTCGTGACGGTGAACGGCGTCGCCTCCGCGCAGGACCATCTCGACGGCGATGCCGGCGACAACAACATCACCGGCACCGGCAATGGCGATTATTTCGATCTGAGCCAGGGCGGCGACGACACGGCCAGCGGCCTTGGCGGCGATGACGGCTTCTATTTCGGGCGGAGCGGCTACACCTCGGCCGACGTCGTGGACGGCGGCGCCGGCGGCAACGATCAGCTCGGCCTCGACGGCGACTATGGCAGCGTCGGCAGCCCGCTGGCGCTCGGCGGCAACGTCACCAATGTCGAGGTGGTGGTGCTGCTCCCGGGCGCTGCCGGCACCCCCAATCATTTCAACGTCACCACGACCGACGCCTTCGTCGGCGCCGGCCAGACCGAGACCATCTTCGCCCTGCAGACCACGACCGGGATGGTCTTCGACGGCAGCCACGAGCATGACGGCGCGTTCAAAATCTATGGCGGCAGCGGCGCCGACACGATCACCGGCAGCGACGGCAATGACTGGATCTTCGGCGGCAATGGCGGTGACACGCTCACGGGCGGGCTCGGCAGCGACACCTTCTACTACGACGCCGCGAACCAGTCGACGAGCACGACCTACGACAAGATCATCGGCTTCGACGACAATACCGACAAGATCGATCTGCCGTTCGCGGTGACTGGCTTCGCCGCGCCGACCTCAGGGAATCTCAGCACGGCCAGCTTCGATGCTGACCTGTCGAGCGCCTTCGCCGGACTCACCAGCCACCAGGCGGGCATGTTCACCGCCACCGGCGGCAGCTTGAACGGCCACACCTTCCTTGTCGTCGATGCGGACGGCGTGCAGGGCTACCAGGCCGGCAGCGACTATGTGATCGAGATCGTCAGCCCGGCCACGCCGGTCGACAATCCCGCCATCTTCGTCTGAGCCGTTTGGCGCGCCCCTCGTGGGTTCAGGCGGGCTCCTCCACCTCGATCGTCTCGACCAGGCGGATGAAGGCCTGAGTAAAGGCGGGGATGTCGTCCGGCTTGCGGCTGGTGACGATGTTGCCGTCGGTCACCGCCTCTTCGTCGATCACGTCGGCGCCGGCATTTTCGAGGTCGGTCCGGACCGAGGGCCAGGAGGTGACGGTGACGCCGTCGACGACGTCGGCCTCGACCAGCAGCCACGGCCCGTGACAGATCGCCCCGATCGGCTTGCCGGCATCGGCGAAATCCCGGACCAGGTCGACGGCATCGTCGTCGGTCCTGAGCTTGTCCGGATTCTTGACGCCGCCGGGGATGACGAGGCCGTCGAAATCGCCTTCGTCGACCTCGCTCAACGCCTTGTCCGGCGTGATGAGGGCGCCATGCTCGCCGTTGATCGGCTCGGTCTTCGGCGAGGCGAGCGTCACTTCGGCGCCGGCTTCGAGCAGCCGGCGGCGCGGCTCGAGCAGCTCCGAATCCTCGAAGCCGTCGGTGGCGATGATCAGGATTTTCGCGTCCGAAATGGCGGGCATGGCATTGCTCCTCGGCTGTCGGTAAGTCCCCGTTGCGGCAGGCAAAGCGCGGCAGCCGCGGCGGAGTTCCGGAACGAAGCGGCGATGCGTGGTTTTACACGGCTGCATGACCGAACGGCTGCC
>JAFAZM010000232.1 GCA_019239785.1 Sphingomonadaceae bacterium | reverse complement strand
TCCGCTCGAGGAGACCAGGGTCTCGCTCGACGATTATGCGGCCGAGTGGAAATGGGACGGGATCCGGGTCCAGCTCGTCCATGCCGGCGGCCAGACAAGGCTCTACAGCCGGGCCGGCGACGACATCACCGGCAGCTTCCCCGACGTCGCCGAGGCGTTCCGGACGCAGGGGGTGCTCGACGGCGAATTGCTGGTGAAAGGCGCGTTCCAGGGCAAGGAGGAAGGCGGCGCGGCGAGCTTCAATGCGCTCCAGCAGCGGCTCGGCCGCAAGAACGTCTCGGCGAAGATGCTCGGCGACTATCCCGCCTTCGTCCGGCTCTACGACATCCTGTTCGACGGCAATGAGGATGTGCGCGGCCTGACCCTGACCGAGCGGCGCGCGCGGCTCGAAGCCTTCACCGCGAAGCTCGATCCGGACCGCTTCGACCTCTCGGCACTGATCGAGGCGGAGAGCTTCGAGGCGCTGGAGGAGATCCGCGCCGGCGCCCGCGACGCCTCGATCGAAGGGGTGATGCTGAAGCGCCGCGACAGCCTGTATGTCGCCGGCCGCCGCACCGGCCTCTGGTACAAATGGAAGCGCGACCCGCTCGTCGCCGATTGCGTGCTGATGTACGCGGCCCGCGGCAGCGGCAAGCGCTCCTCTTATTATTCGGATTATACGTTCGGCTGCTGGAGCGAGACCGGCGAGCTGCTGCCGGTGGGCAAGGCCTATTTCGGCTTCACCGACGAGGAATTGAAATGGCTCGACCGGTTCGTGCGCAACCATACGGTCGAGCGCTTCGGGCCGGTGCGCGAGGTGGAGAAGAAGCTGGTGCTCGAAGTCGCCTTCGATTCGATCCACCTCTCCAAGCGGCACAAGTCCGGCCTCGCCATGCGCTTCCCGCGCATCTCGCGGATCCGCACCGACAAGCCGGCGGCGGAGGCCGATCGGATCGAGACGTTGCGCCGCATGGCGACCTGAGCGCATGATCGCCGGGGAGGGGGAATTTGCCATGCCGGACACGCCCAGAGCGAAGATCCTCCTGTTCCTGGCGCTGACCTTCGCCTTCAGCGCCTTCTTCTACTGGCGCATCGGCGCCGCCGGCTCGCTCGGCGCCGATTCCGGCCTCGACCTGCTCTGCCTGATGTGGTGCCCGGGCGTTGCCGCCCTGGCGACAAGGCTGATCGCCCAGGGCAATCTCGCTGGCCAGGGCTGGTGGCGCGGGCGGCGCGGCTCCCTCGCTTTCTCCTACGTGCTGCCGATCCTCTACGCGGCGGCGGTCTATCTGCTCGTCTGGGCGAGCGGCCTTGGCGGCTTCGATCCGCGGGGCTGGGGCGGCGCCTCTCCCGCAGCCGGCCTGCTCCAGCTCGCGACGGTCGGCGTGCTGCTGTCGCTGGTCACCGCGACCGGCGAGGAGATCGGCTGGCGCGGCCTGCTCGTGCCGGAGCTTGCCAAGCTGACCGGGTTCTGGGGCGTCGTCCTGATCTCGGGGACGATCTGGGCCTGCTGGCACCTGCCGCTCATCCTTTTCGGCGGCTATAATAGCGGCACGCCGCTCTGGTTCGCGATCCCGTGCTTCTTCGTCATGGTCGTGGAGCTCGGCGCCATGGCCGCCTGGCTCCGGCTGAGCTCGGGCAGCCTCTGGCCGGCGGCCCTGTTCCATGCGACCCACAATCTGTTCGTCCAGGGCGTGTTCGACGCCGCGACCGTCGACCGCGGCACCACCCGCTGGCTCACGGGCGAGTTCGGAATCGGCCTGGTTCTGACCGGCGCGGTCGCCTGCCTGTGGGTGGCCGGCCGCGTCCGCCGCGGACGGTGCGCTGGCGAAGCGGGCGGGGGCGAAACATTGCGCGGCGTGGCGACCTAGAAGTCGCCCCGGCCCTTCGACTGCCTGCAAGGCAGGCGCTCAGGACAGGCTTCGCCGGGATGACGGGTTTGGGTTCGGGCGACGGGGCCTAGATGTTCGGCCGCCGGCCCGGCGCGAGGGCTTCGCCGATCGAGCGGAAGTCCCGCCCGCCGGCCGCCATCGCG
>JAFAZM010000174.1 GCA_019239785.1 Sphingomonadaceae bacterium | reverse complement strand
ACGGAGGAGCGCCACGTGCCCCTGGTCGACGGCATCGTCACCTGGGCCGGGCGCACGCTCGACGCCAACGAGGATTTGATCCGCGACATGGTCCACAAGCGCGCCGGCTGGATCCTGCGCCTCGCGGGGCTGGACGAACGGCTCTCCGACGCGATCGTCGACGGCCTCAGGAAGCTCACCATCGACATGGCGATCGACCCGCACCACCCGTTGCGCGTCAAGGCCGAGGAAGGCCTCGCGCGGCTCGCCGCCGGCCTGCGCAGCGATCCCGACCTGCAGGCGAAGGTCGAAGCCTGGAAGTGCGAGGCGATCGAGAATCCGGCGGTCGGCGACTGGCTCGGCGGGATCTGGGAGAAGAGCCGCGCCGGCCTGCTCAAGGGCGCGCGCGATCCCGACGCCGCGCTCGCCGGCAAGTTCGGCGATGCGCTGCGCCAGCTCGGCGAGACGCTGCAGAAGGAGCCGAGGCTGAAGGCGGCGATCAACCAGTTCGCGCGCCGCGCGACGATCGGCATCGTCGCCTCCTATGGGGACGAGATCGTCACCCTGGTCTCGGACACGGTCCGCGGCTGGGACGCGCGCACCGTCTCCGATCGGCTCGAGGCGGCGGTCGGCCGCGACCTCCAATATATCCGCATCAACGGCACCCTGGTCGGCGGCCTGGTCGGCCTGCTCATCCACGCGATCGAGGTGCTGGCATGAGCGAGGATGCGTTGCGGGAGCTGGCCGAGAATCGCGGCTGCAAATTGGTGAAGTCCCGCATCCGCACCCCGGGCCGCGGCGATTACGGGCGCTTCGGCCTCAAGGACGGGAAGAGCGGCCGCGAGGTGTTCGGCTTCGGCGGCAAGGGCCTGACCGCCTCGGCCGAGGAGATCGAGGCCTTCCTTCGCGGCAATGTCGCGGCGACCTGGAAGAGTTCGGTCGGCAGCGCGAAGCGCGCGGCGCCGAAGGCGAAGCCGAAACCTGCGCCGAAGCCGAAGCCCGAACCGAAGCTCGTCCTGCGCGATGCGAAGCCCGGGGATGCCGAGGCGATCGCCGCACTGATCGCGGCGCTCGGCTATGAGGCGAGCGCCGCCGACGTCCGGCGGCGGATGGCCGCACTCGGCAAGGCGGGCCAGCAGATCCTGGTCGCGGAGAAGGGCGACGTTGTCGGCGTGCTCACCACCAGCATCATGACCGTCCTCCACCGCCCGAAGCCGGTCGGCCGCATCTCGATGATGGTCGTCGCCGAAAAGATGCGCGGGGCGGGGATCGGCGGCGCCCTCGTCGCCGAGGCGGAGAAAAGGCTCGCCGCCCAAGGCTGTGGCCTGGTCGAGGTGACCAGCAACATCAAGCGGCTGCGCGCGCACGGTTTCTACGAGAAGCTGGGCTATGAGCGGACATCCTATCGGTTCGCGAAGGCGCTCGACACGCCGTCATCCTGACGAACGTCAGGATCCATGAACACGGTCTGCGCGGTTATTCGAAATCCGTGTTCATGGATCCCGGATCAAGTCCGGGATGACGAAAGGAGGAAGCGCTTGCGCTTCTCTCGCTCCCTTCCCATGTCCGCCTCGGGGAGGGGCCGAAGATGAACCTGACGCGGTTTTGGGGGCTGATCCGGCCGATGTTGCACTGGATCGTCATGGCGATCATCGTCTTCATGTTCTGGCAGGCGCTGCCGATGGACATGCTGGGCATGATCATCGCCGGAGACGTGGCGACCTATTTCGAGATTGCGGCGGCGGTCTGGCTGGTCGCGCAGGTCACGCGGCTGCGCTGGGCCTTCGCTTATGCGCGCCACATCGTCCGGCGGCACGTCCGCCGGGCCCGTGTGCGTGCCCGGCGCGTAGCGCGTCGGATTTCGAGTGCCCGTGCTTCGTCCGCGGATGATGACGGGCGAGGATTCCGTCCCGCCTACGCCTGATCCAGCGAGTCATTCCGGCGAAGGCCGGAACCGAACACGATGATCGAAAGCGAGGCGACGAAGCCTTCGCTCAAAATTCGCACGCAGGTGTTCATGGGGCCCGGCCTTCGCCGGGGTGACTCCGGAGTTACCCGTCGCTGGCGCGCTCGATCTCGGCGCCGACCGCCTGGAGCTTCTCCTCGAGCCGCTCATAGCCGCGGTCGAGATGGTAGACGCGGTTGACCTCGGTCGTCCCCTCGGCGGCGAGGCCGGCGAGGACGAGGCTCATCGAGGCGCGCAGATCGGTCGCCATCACCGGCGCGCCGACGAGCTGGTCGACACCGCGCACCACCGCCGAGCGGCCGCGCACCTCGATATCTGCGCCCATCCGGATCAGCTCGGGCACGTGCATGTAGCGATTTTCGAAGATCGTCTCGGTGAGCAGGCTGGTGCCGCCGGCCAGGGTCAGCATCGCCATGAATTGCGCCTGCATGTCGGTGGGAAAGGCCGGGAAGGGCGCGGTCGACAGCGACAGCGGCTTGGTGGCGCCGTTCGCGCTGACCCGGATCCCGCCCGGCAGCTTCTCGACCTTGCCGCCGGCATCGGTGAGCCCGGCGAGGATGGCGTGCATCGAGTCCTCGCGAGCGCCGGCAAGCTCGAGGGAGCCGCCGGTGATCATCGCCGCGCAGGCATAGGAGCCGGCCTCGATCCGGTCCGGCATCACCGAATAAGTGGCGCCGTGCAGCCGGTCCTTGCCGTGCACGGTCAAGGTGTCGGTCCGCAACCCCTCGATCTCGGCGCCCATCGCGATCAGGCACTGGGCGAGATCGGTGATCTCCGGTTCGCGCGCCGCATTCTCGATCACGGTCGTGCCCCTGGCGAGCACGGCCGCCATCAGCGCATTCTCGGTGGCGCCGACGGAGACGAAGGGGAAGGAGATGGTGCCGCCGATGAGGCCGCCCTGCGGGGCGATCGCCTTCACATAGCCGGCGGCGAGCTCGATCTCGGCGCCCAGCGCCTGCAGCGCCTTCAAATGAAGGTCGATCGGCCGCGTCCCGATCGCGCAGCCGCCGGGCAGCGACACGCTCGCCTCGCCGGTGCGCGCGAGCAGCGGACCGAGCACCAGGATCGAGGCGCGCATCTTGCGCACGATGTCGTAGGGCGCGACGGTCGCGGCGATATTGGCGGCGCGGAAGGTCATCACCCGGCCGAACTCGCCCTTGCGCGAGCCTTCGACCATGGTCGAGACGCCGAGCTGGTTGAGCAGATGGCCGAAGCTGTCGACGTCCGCGAGCCGCGGCAGGTTCCTGAGGGTGAGCGGCTCGTCGGTCAGCAAGGCGCAGGGCATCAGGGTCAGCGCCGCATTCTTCGCGCCGGAAATGGGGATGCGGCCCGACAAGGGCTTGCCGCCGTTGATGATGATCCGGTCCATCAGCGCCGTCTTAGTCGTTGTGGACCGG
>JAFAZM010000053.1 GCA_019239785.1 Sphingomonadaceae bacterium | reverse complement strand
CTGGTTATGCGCGCGGGGCCGGAAAAGGAAAGAAAGCTATTTCACGGGAAGGCGCGAAGATGCGCCCTGCTCGTCATGCAGCACTCGATGAGGAGCTAGGCGTTCAACTCGCCGCAGGCCCGATCCAGCGCCGGCTCGATCGCGTCGATCGTGTAGGGCTTGGCGAGGACGGGGGCGTCCGCGTGCTGGGCGGGGGGCGGGTCGACATGGCCGCCGGTGGCGAGGACGAAGGGGGTGCCCGCGTCGCGCAGGCGGTCCGCGACCGGCCAGACCTGGCGGCCGTCCTTCAGCGAGACGTCGAGGATGGCGACGTCGAAGCCGCCGGCCGCGACGAGGTCCAGCGCCTCGTCGACGCCGTCGCAGGTCCCGGCCACCTTGTGGCCGAGCGACTCGAGGAAATCCTCGAGCATCATCGCGATCAAAGGCTCGTCCTCTACGATCAGGACGGATCTGCTTGTCCCCGGCATCGCTGCGTTGCTTAGCGACTGTTACGCAAAGGAAAAGAGTGTTTGTTGCGGGGCGTGTGCCGATCCGGCCCAGGATCGAGGAAGAAGCAGCGGGATTCCCGCTGCCGCGGGAATGACGGACGGGGAAAAACCTACTTCTCCTGCAGGACGTCCCTGACCGTCTCGGCGAGCTGCTGGACCGAGAACGGCTTGGCGAGGAAGGAGACGTTGGCGATGTCGATCGATTTGCGCAGCTGCTCCTCGGCATAGCCGGAGATGAACAGGATCGGCAGGTCCGGGTGCAGCTTGCGGGCGGCCCGGACCGTGGTCGGGCCGTCCATCGTCGGCATCACCACGTCGGAGATCATCAGGTCGACCTTCTCCTCGCGCTGGAGGATCTCGAGCGCTGCCTCGCCATTCTCGGCGACCAGCACGTTGTAGCCGTGTCGTGCCAGCGCCCGCTCGGCCACCGCACGGACCATCACCTCGTCCTCGACGATCAGCACCGTCGCATTGCCCCAGAGCTCGCCGGCCGTCTCCTTCGCCTTAGCTTTGGCCGGCGCCTCGCCCGGCTGGGCGCGGTGGACTGGCAGATAGATGGTGAAGCTGGTCCCCTTCCTCACCTGCGATTCGGCGAAGATGAAGCCGCCCGATTGCTTGACGATGCCGTAGACGGTGGAGAGGCCGAGGCCGGTCCCCTTCCCCACCTCCTTGGTGGTGAAGAAGGGCTCGAAGATCTTGCTGAGCAGATGCTGCGGGATGCCGACGCCGGTGTCGGTGACCTTCATCGCTGTATAGTCGCCGATCGGCAGGACGTCGCTGGACATGCGGCGCACGTCCTCGGCCGAGACCGCGAAGGTCTGCAGGGTGAGCGTGCCGCCGGCGATCGGGTCCCGGGCGATGATCGCGTCGCGCGCATTGACCGCGAGATTGACGATCACCTGCTCGAGCTGGCCCGGATCGGCGCGCACCGCGCCGAGGCCGCGGCCATGCTTGACCTCGAGCTTCACCCTTTCGCCGAGCAGCCGCTTCAGCAGATGCGAGACTTCGGAGACCACGTCGGGAAGCTGCAGCACCTGCGGCCGCAAGGTCTGCTGGCGCGAGAAAGCGAGCAATTGCCGGGTCAGGTTGGCGGCGCGGTTCGAGTTGGAGCGGATCTGCTGGATATCGTCATAGTCCGAATCGCCCGGCGTATGGCGCATCATCATCAGGTCGCAGGTGCCCAGGATCGCGGTCAGGATATTGTTGAAATCGTGGGCGACGCCGCCGGCGAGCTGGCCGACCGCCTGCATCTTCGTCGCCTGCGCGATCTCGCGCTTCAGCCGCGCCTCCTCGCTATTGTCCTTGATCGAGATGAGCACGGCGGCATTGCCGAGGCCGCGCGCGCCGGCGACGGTCATCGCCACCGGCTCCTCGGGATTGGGCCTGAGCCGCACCGCGAGGTCGCCCGACATCGGCCGCCCGCGGCCGAAGCGGCGCACCGCGTCGGAGACCGCGGCCTTGTCCTCGTCGACGACCAGGTCGCCGGGCCAGACCGGCCGCTCGTTCGCGCCGAGCCCGACCGCCTTGCGGAACACCTTGTTCAGGAAGGTGAAGCGGCCGTCCGTATCGGCCAGAGCGAGGCCGAGCGGCAGGCTGTCGAGCAGGGCGTGGACATGGGCGTTCTCGTCGTCGCTCCGCGGCCCCGGAATGTCGTCGAGCAGCAGGAAGACCGAGAGCGTCGCCGGCCCCTCTCCCGCCGGGACCTGGACGATGCGCAGGGGCGCCGCGGCCTTGCCCTCGGCGGCGAAGTGGAACTGGCCGGCGGACGAGGCGGTGAGATGGTCGACGAAGGGCGTGCCGGCGATCGCGACATTACCCTCCCCGTCCGGCCCGTTGGCGCGGACCGCGAAGGCGCCGTTGGCGGCGAGGATCGTGCCGCCGCCGTCGACCAAAGCGACCATCAGGCCCGCCTCGCCCATCCGCCGCCCAGGCTCGCCGCCGATCAGCCGCCGCGCCTCCCTGGCGACATGATCGTCCTCGGCGCGGTAGAGCCGCCAGAGCAACTGCCCGTCGCCGGCGCCCGCGAGGCGGACCTCGCCTTCATAGGCCTGGCCGCCGATCTGGATGCTCGGGATCGCCACCGCGCGGTCGCGGCGCGCGGTCGGGGCGACGCGGGCGAGCGCCAGCGGCAGGCTGTCCGCGCCGAACCAGCCGCCCCAGGCGCTGTTGGCGCAGAACAGATTGCCCTCGCGGTCGGAGAGGCCGACCGCCTGCGCCGGCCCGGCGCTCTCCAGCGCATCGCGCAGCAAGGCGATGTCGGGCAGGTCCTCCCCGCCCCCCGCCACCTCGTGCGCGGGGCGCCGCCGCACGAGCAGCAGCACCCCGCCGATTCCGAGCAGACCGGCGAGGAAGGCGCCGGCGAAGACCGGGTCGCGGATCGCCCAGAGCAAAAGGGCCGCCGAGGCGAGCGCCGCGAGGCCGAACAGGACGAGCGGAAGATCGACCCTGCGGCGGCCCGGGCCGCCGAAGGAATAGGAGGCCGCGCTCGCCATCCCTACCAGATGCGGACCCGCTGCGCGGGCGCCAGATAGAGATAGCTGCCCGGGGCCGGGTGGAACGCGTCGTACCAGGGATCGAGGTTCCGAACGACCGCGGCGCGCTGCTCGGAGGGCGAATGCGGATCGGTCAGCAGCCGCTGCAGCAAATTCGCCTCGCGATATTTGCGCCGCCAGACCTGGGCCCAGCCGAGATAGAAGCGCTGGTCGCCGGTGAAGCCGGCGATGGTCGCCGCCGGCCGCCCGTTCAGCGCCCGGTGATAGGCGTCGTAGGAGACGGTGAGGCCGGCGAGGTCGGCGATATTCTCGCCGAGGGTCAGCGCGCCCTGGACGTGGTGGCCGGGCAAGGGCTCGTAGGCATCATATTCGGCGACGAGCTGCGCGGTCAGCGCATTGAAGCGCTGGCGGTCCTGCGGCGTCCACCATTCGTGAAGCGCGCCATGCTCGTCGTAGCGGCTGCCTTGGTCGTCGAAATGGTGGCTGAGCTCGTGACCGATCACCGCGCCGATGCCGCCGTAATTGACCGCCATGTCGGCATTGGGATCGAAGAAGGGCGGCTGCAGGATCGCCGCCGGGAAGACGATCTCGTTCCACACCGGATTGGCGTAGGCGTTGATCTCCATCGGCGTCATCCCCCATTCGCGCCGGTCGACCGGGCGGCCGAGCTTGCGGAGGTTGAAGTCCCAATCCCAGGCGGCGGCGTTGAGCACGTTCCCGACGAGATTGTTCCGGCTGATCCGGACGCCCGAATAATCGTGCCAGAAGGAGGGGTAGCCGATCTTCGGGGTGAAGGCGCGCAGCTTGGCGCGGGCCCGCTCGCGGGTCTCCGGGGCCATCCAGGCGAGATGCTGCAGCCGCTCGTCCATCGCCGCAATGATGTTGTGGACGAGCGCGTCGGCGGCGCGCTTCGCCGCCGGCGGGAAGTAGCGCTGGACGTAGACCCGGCTGACGTCGTCGGGGATCGAGTCCGTCACTAGGGTGACGCCGCGCTTCCACCGCGGCTCGTTCTGCGGCGTGCCGTTGAGCACGGTGCCGTGGAAGGCGAAATGGGCGTCGACGAAGCTGCGCGAGAGATAGGGCGCCGCCGAATCGATCGTCCGCAGCATCAGGTAATCGTTGAGCACCCCCTGCGGGGTCTCGCCGATCAGGCGGGCCTCGCCGGCGAAGGCGCTGGGCTGGGCGACGAGCATCTGGCGCTGGCCGGAAAGGCCGGATTCGCGGAAGAAGGCGGTCCAGTCGAAGCCGGGCGCGTTGCGCTCGAAATCGGCCGCCGCCCATTTGTTGTAGGTCCGCTCCTCGTCGCGATTCTGGACGCGGGTCCACTGGACCTGGGCGAGGCCGCGCTCGAAGCGGACGACCGCGGCGGCGCGCTCGGCGGCGTTCTGCTCGCCGGCCATGGTCAGCAATTGCGCGAGATAGGTTTGATAGGCGGCGCGCTTCTGGGCGAGCGCGGCATCGTCGCTGAGATAATAATCGCGGTCCGGCAGGCCGAGGCCCGACTGGCGCAGATGGGCGATCATCTCGGTGGGCGTGCGCTCGTCGCTGTCGACCCGGGCGCCAAACGGCCCGCGGATCGAGCGGCGGAGATCGCGGCCGAGCACGGCGGCCCACTGGCTGCGATTCCGGATGGAGCGGATCTCGGCGAGCAAGGGCTGGAGCGGGGTGATGCCGGCGCGCTCGGCGGCGGCCTCGTCCATGTAGCTCGCATAGAAATCGCCCATCCGCGTACCCGGCCGGCGCGCCGCAGCCTCGAGGATCGAGCGGGTGCGATTGCGCGACAAATCGTCGAGCACGGTGAACATGCCGTAATTGCTGCGGTCGGCGGGAATCTCGGTGGTCCGGTCCCAATTGCCGTTGGCGAAGCGATAGAAGCTGTCGCCCGGCGCGACGCTGCGGTCCATGCCGGCGGCGTCGAAGCCGAACGTGCCATATTGCGGATGCGTCGCGCGCGCCGCGACGGCACGGGCGTGCGGACGGGCCGCGCCATAAGCGGTGGCGGCCGCGGTTGCGATCGCGGCGGTGGCGGTAAGGGCGATGACGAGCTTGCGCATCAGCATGTTTCCCCGGCGGTTGAAGTGGCTGAGCGCGCTATAGCAGGGCCCGTAGGCCGATCAATTGCACGCCCTTTCCCTCTCCCATGCTGGGGAGAGGGACACCCGGCCGCAGGCCGGGAGGGTGAGGGCCACGGCCTTGATGGGTCAGCAGGGAAACTCGATGGCACTAAGTGCCCTCACCCTCCCACTCGCTTCGCGAGCGGGTCCCTCCCTCTCCCCGAAACGGGAGACGGTCCTAGTCGACGGCCGGCGCTTCCATCTCCACCTCGCCATTCCGCGCCCTGAACCTGGCCCAGACCCGCCAGACCAAAGCGGCGACGAGATAGCCGAGCAGCGCCGAGCAGGCCGAGATGGTGAGGATGCCGAGCGCGATCGGGCCCGAAGCGTGGTGCAGCCAGAACAGCATCCGGCCGAGCTCGCTCGCGCCTTCCGCCGCCGATTGCGGATCGACGACCGCGACCTCCTGCCGCAGCTCCCAGGCGCCGATATGATAGGCCGCCCAGTACATGGGCGGGATGGTGATCGGATTGACCACCAGGGTGAAGGCGCCGGCGACGACGACGTTGGCGCGCACCGGGATCGCAAGCAGCATCGCAAGCACGACGTGCATGAACGGAATGATCACCCCGATCCCGAGCCCGAGCGCGACGCCGCGCGGCACCGACTTGCGGTTGAAATGCCAAAGCTCCGGATGCCGCAGTTGCTTCGCGAACGGGCGCAGGATCCGATAGGAATCGATCGTCTCGCGGCTGGGGATATGGCGCTTGAACCAGGCGCGCAGCTTACCGGCCATCGATACGAGCCCTGCTCGGCAGACTCCCTCTCCCCGGGGGGGAGAGGGTTGGGGTGAGGGGGCTCCGCCGCTCGGGATAATTCCGGACGCCCGACACCTCCTCCCAACCCTCCCCCTCGAGGGGGAAGGCCAGAAAGTCGAAGCGCTCCAGCATCTCAGCCATGCTGCCTCAGCAGCCTGCCCTGCTCGCGCTTCCAGTCCTTTTCCTTCTCATATTCGCGCTTGTCGGGCGCCTTGCGCCCCTTGGCGAGCGCGAGCTCGACCTTCGCCCGGCCGCGGCTGTTGAAATAGATGGCGAGCGGGACGAGCGTCATCCCCTGCCGCGCCACCGCGCCGTGCAGCTTCGCGATCTGGCGGTGGTTGAGCAGCAGCTTACGCGGCCGCTTCGGCTCGTGGTTGAAGCGGTTGCCGTGGCTGAATTCGGGGATGTTGGCATTGATCAGCCAGACTTCTTCGTCCTTCACCTCGGCATAGCTTTCGGCGATCGAGCCCTCGCCGAAACGCAGGCTCTTCACCTCGGTCCCGGTCAGCGCGATCCCCGCCTCATATTTGTCCTCGATCGCATAGTCGAAGCGCGCACGCCGGTTCTCGGCGACGATCTTCTTCTTGTCGAACTCCTCGGGGTGCGGGCGGGCCATGGCGGGGAGATAGGGGGAAACGGGCCGCGGGGAAAGCCGGGCTCAGTAGATCCGGTAATGCTGCTGCGCGACGGTGCGGCGGCGCAGCCAGATCAGCAGGATGCGATCGGCCGCAGCGGCGGCGAAGAGCGAAGCGCCGGCGAGCCAGTGGCCGAGCTGCCAGAGCGCGGCGGCGGCAAGCGCGAACAGGGCCAGCTCGACGAGCAGTCGCGGAATGCGGCCGAGCTCCACGCGGCGGTTGGGGGAGACGAACAGGCCCCAAAGGACAGCGGCGCCCGCCGGAGCGGCAAGGGCTGCGAGCAGGCGCAGCGGGAGAGTGTCGCTCAGATGGTACCCCCAGATCGCGAAGGCGACCAGCAGGAGGAGCTCGAGCAGCAGGCGGAGGGCAAGACCGAAAACGAGCATCGGTCAACCGGGCAGGCAGGCGCTGGTGTAATCGGAAAGCGTCTCCCAGCCGAGGCTCGTGTAGAGCGCTCGTCCCGCCGGCGTCGCCACCAGCACGCCCTGCTCCGCTCCACGGCGCAGCGCTTCGCGGCCGAGCGTCCGCATCACCGCGCGGCCGAGGCCGCGGCGGCGGTGCGTTTCCTCGGTCTCGATCTGGTCGAAGCTGGCAAATCGGCCGCGCGGGATCAGCCGGCCGCGCGCCGCCTCCTCCCCTCCTTCCGTCGCGATCGAGAGCGCGACCACCCCGCCCTGCTCGGTCAGCGAGGCCATATAGCCTTGAGGCTGGTCGCAGGGTTCGGCGAGGATCTCTGACCCTGCCGCCATCATGTAGCCCGGATCGGCGAGCCGCCAGCGCTCGGGCAGCAAGGCGGCCACGGCCTCGCGCGGCGCGCAGAATTTGAGATAGACCCAGGGCTCGTCGATCCGGGCGGTCATGTCCCGCACCACCTCCTCGCGAAGGTCGGGAAAGACGTAGCGTGCCGTCTGCTGCGGCCGCCCGTCCAGCAGATAGAAGCCGTTGTGGACCGGGACCGGCGCCGGCTTGCCGCGCGAGATCGCCCAGGCCGCGGCCCATTCGGCAAGCAGGTCCGGATCGACAGACACGCTCAGACCAGGCCCGCATGCTCCAGCGCCGCATCGACCGCGCGGCGGCTCGCTTCGCAGGGCAGGGTCATCGGCAGGCGCGGCTGGGAGGGGAAGCCGGGTTTGATCCGCGAGAGCGCATATTTGGTCGGGCCCGGCGAGGCGTCGGAAAAGAGCGCGGCGTGAAGCGGATAGAGGCGATCGTTGAGACTCAGCGCCTCGTCCCAACGGCCTTCGAGGCAGGCGGTCTGGAACTCGGCGCAGAGCTTGGGCGCGACATTGGCGCTGACCGAGATGCAGCCCGTGCCGCCCATCACATTGAAGCCCAATGCCATATCGTCATTGCCCGAGAGCAGGATGAAATCCTCGCCGCAGAACGCGCGGTGCGCGGAGCAGCGGGCGAGATTGCCGGAGGCGTCCTTGATCCCGACCACGTTCGGCAGAGCGGCGACCCGCGCCAGCGTCTCGGGCGTGATGTCGGTCACCGTGCGCGAAGGGACGTTGTACACGAGGATCGGCAGGTCGCAGGCCTCGGTGAGCGCGACGAAATGTGCGTAGAGCCCGTCCTGGCTCGGCCTATTGTAATAAGGCAGCACGACCAAGGCCGCATCGGCGCCGCGCGCCTTCGCCGCCTTCATGTTCTGGATCGCGGAGAGCGTGCTGTTGGAGCCGCAGCCGGCGATCACGGGCACACGCCCCGCCGCCTGGTCGACGCAGACCTCGACGACGCGATAATGTTCCTCGGCGGTCAAGGTCGCGGATTCGCCGGTCGTCCCGCACGGAACGAGGCCGTGACTGCCCTCCCCGATCTGCCATTCGACGAAATCGCGGAAGGCGCCCTCGTCGAACGCTTCGTCGCGGAAAATCGTCACCAGAGCCGGGATCGACCCCCTGAACATCTTTGCCTCCTTCACGCCGGGACGGACGCTGCCTAGGGCGCCCGGCACGGAACGGAACATCGCGGGGGATGTTCAGGACCTGATAAGGAGGGGGCCATTAGTCTGTCCAGCATGCATAGAAGAGCGGGCCTGTTGCTCCTGATGGGAGCGTCCGCGGCGGTCGGAAATGCCCAGCCCGTCGAGACCCCGCCTGCGCCCTATCCGGCGCCACAGACCTACCAGAACAACAATGGCCCCTATCCCGCCCAGCAGAGCTACCAGAACAGCACGGCGCCTTACCCGGCGCCGCAGCTCTCGGGCCCGGCCGCGTCGAGCGCGGTCGCGAGCGACATCGACCGCTGGAATGCGCTCCGCCAGACCGACGCTTTGCCCTTCTCCTCTTATGCCGGCTTCATGCTGACCCATCGCGGCTGGCCCGGCGAGGCCGCGATGCGCCGCGCCGCCGAGCAGCGGCTGGCGATCGATGCGGTTTCCCCGGCCGAGGTGCAGCTCTTCTTCGCCGCCTTTCCGCCGCAGACGCCGGGCGCCCGCGCCGCGCTCGCCTTCGCCCTGATGTCGGGCGGCCGGCTCAACGAGGCGCGGGAGGAGGCGCGTCGCGCCTGGACCGCTGGCGCGATGCCGCTCAACGTCGAGCAGCGCCTGCTCGCCACCTTCGGCAACGCCTTCACGCCCGACGATCACGACCGGCGCATGGAGATGCTGCTCGGCAATGGCGACACCCAGAGCGCCGCGCGCACCCTGATGTGGGCGCCGATCGCGAAGCGGCCACTCTACGAGGCGCGGCTGGCGCTGCAGACCCGCGCCTCCGACGCCAACGACAAGTTGAACGCGCTCGATCCGACGCTGCGCCGCGACGGCGGCCTGCTCCTCGACCAGGCGCGCTGGCTGAACGACACCGGCTCGCCGGCGGCGGCGCGGCAATTGCTCGCCTCGCGCGGGCCGCTCGACCGGCCGCTCGCCAATCCGGCGCGCTGGCTCGACACGGCGCTCAACCTCGCCCGCGGCGCCGCCAACGATCGCAACTGGCTCGTCGCCTACAATATCGCCTCGAAGCTCGACGATCTCTACGCGCCCGGCACCGACGTCAGCGCGCGGCCCTATGACGAGCGCGACGATTATACGAGCCTCGCCTGGCTCGGCGGCAGCACCGCTTTGTTCCGGCTGAACCGGCCCGCCGACGCGGCGCGGCTGTTCGAGCTGTACGGCCGCGCCGCGCGCTCGCCGCAGACGCGGGCCAAGGGCTTCTACTGGGCCGCGCGCGCCGCCAATGCCGCCGGCGACAATGTCCGGGCGAGCGCCTGGCTCGAGCAGGCGGCGGCGAGCCCCGACCAATATTACGGCCAGCTCGCGCTGGCGCGGCTCGGCCGCGCGCCGGCCGCGCCGCCGGCCCTGCCGCCCGCCGACGCGGCCGAGCGCGCCGCCTTCAACGCGCGGCAGCTGGTCAATGCGGTCCGCTATCTCGGCGCGGTCGGTCGGCGCAACGACCAGACCATCTTCGTGCGCGCGCTCGCCGCCTCGCTCGACAACGACCGCGACCGCGAGATGGCAGGCGAGTTCGGCCGCTCGATCGGGCGGCTGGACCTCGGCGTCTGGGCGGCGCGCGAGGCCCGCGCCGACGGCGACAATTTCTATGACCGCGCCGCCTTCCCGACCGTGCAGATCCCGCCCGCTTATGCGCAGCATTGGGCCTTCGCGAACGGGATCATCCGCCAGGAAAGCTCGTTCGAGCGGACCGCGGTGAGCAATGCCGGCGCGCGCGGGCTGATGCAGCTGATGCCGGCCACCGCCCGGCAATCGGCCGGCCGGGTGGGCGTCTCCTATGAATTGGGCCGGCTCACCGACGATCCGCAATATAATGTCCTGGTCGGCAGCTATTATCTGTCCGAGCTGATGAACGAATGGGGCGGCAATGCCGTGCTCGTCGCCGCCGCCTATAATGCGGGCAGCGGCAATGTCCGGCGCTGGATCGCAGCCAATGGCGACCCGCGCCTGCCCGGCACCGACGTGGTGCGCTGGATCGAGGAGATCCCCTTCTCCGAGACCCGCAATTACGTGCAGCGGGTGCTCGAGAATACGGTCGTCTACGATCTGATGAACCCGAACCGCAGCGGCGCGCCGAGCAACCGGATCTCTTACTATCTGGGGCAGAACCTGCGGAACTGATCGTCACTCCCGCGCAAGCGGGAGTCCAGGCGGCGTCTCCGCCCCCCTTACGGACTGCTGGATTCCCGCCTTCGCAGGAATGACGTAGTGGGAACGCATGAGCGACCGCCCGAACTTCATCACGCCCGAAGGCTATCGCCGGCTGCGCGAGGAATATGATTCGCTCTATGCGGGCGAGCGGCCGAAGCTGCTCGAGACGATCGCCTGGGCGGCGGCGAACGGGGACCGGTCGGAAAATGCGGATTATCAATATGGCCGCCGCCGGCTGCGCGAGGTCGACCGGCGGATCAACTTCCTGTCGAAGCGAATGGCCGCGGCCAAGGTCACCGATCCTGCCCGCCAGCCGGACCGCAGCCGGGCCTGGTTCGGCGCCACGGTCACCCTCGCCGACGAGGACGACAACGAGCGGATCGTAACCCTGGTCGGCGAGGACGAGGCGGATGCCTCCGCGGGGCGGATCAGCTTCTATTCGCCGCTCGCGCGGGCGGTGAAGGGCGCGGCGGTCGGGGATCTGCGCCGGGTCATGCTGCCCTCGGGCGAGCGGGAATATGAGGTGGTGGCGATCTCTTATCCCCCTCTCCCTTGAGGGGAGAGGGACAGCCGGCCGCAGGCCGGCAGGGTGAGGGCAACGGGGGTGGAAGGCTGGTGCGCCTTGCGCGGACTTCCGCCCTGCCCTCACCCTCCCACTCGCTTCGCGAGCGGGCCCCTCCCTCTCCCCAAGTGGGAGAGGGAATGAAGGCTAGTGCGGCCTTTTCCCCCGCAGCTCCCTCGGCGCGACGCCGGTCCAGCGCTTGAACGCGCGTGAGAAGGCGGCGGGGTCGGAGAAGCCGAGCCGATAGGCGGCCTCCTTCACGCTGAGCCCTTCCTCGCGGACGTAGCGGAGCGCCAGCCTTCGCCGCAGCTCCTCCAGCACCTGCTCGAAAGTCGCGCCTTCGGCCTTCAGCCGCCGGTAGAGGGTCTGCCGGCTGCACCGCATCGCCCGCGCCACCTGCTCCATCCGGATCGTGCCCGACGCCAGCAAAGGCTCGAGGTAGTGCTCCACCTCGCGGCGAAAGCCTGTCGGCCGCGCCCGAACCTGACGCTCGCGCGCTTCGGTCTCGCGCTTCCCCGCGCGGCGGCCCTCCTCGATCGCGCGCGCCACCCGCCCGATCAGATCGAGAAAGGGATTGGTCTGTCGCGAAGGCGGCCGCGCGTCCCTTGCGGGCGGGCGCCGGCGCGGCGTTCCGAACAGGCCGGCGAACAGGGCAGCGCAGGCGTCCCGCCGTTGGCAGCCGTCGCAGCCGTTGCGGCCCGCGCGCTCGATGCAACCTGCGATCATGACTTTGGTCTCCCAAATCATGGGCCAAGGTGTCTTGCTGTAATAATACGCTGTGGCGCCATCATGCGCAAGGAGGAGATGGGGATGCGCTTCTTTCACAGGGCACTGGCCGCCGTGGCGGCGATATTCACCTTCGCGACGCCGGCGGCGGCGGACACGGTCACCGACTGGTGGGACTTCGGCAACCGGGTCGCGCAGACGGCGGCGGGGCCGAGCGGTCTGCCGGGCACGCCCGACCAGCAGCGCGCCGTCACCCGGGCGACGCTGGCGATGTTCGAGGCGCTGAACGCGATCGACCGCCGCTACCAATCCTACCTCAGCTTCCCGGTCGGGGATCCGCGCGCCTCCCCCGACGCCGCGGCGGCGACCGCGGCCTATCGCGTGCTGCTGCAGCACTTCCCGACGCAGCGGGCCGCGCTCGACGAGAGCTATGCGATCGCGATGGCTGCGATCCCCGAGGGGCCGCAGCGCGAGGCCGGCCGCCTGATCGGCGAGGCCGCGGCGGCGGCGGCGATGAATGCGGGCGGCATCGATCCGGCGGTGCCGCAAGTCCCCTATCGGCCGCGGACCACGCCCGGCGAGTGGATCGGCGCCTCGCTGCCGGTGCTCGAGCCGTTCATGACCGCCTTCCATCCCTGGGTGCTGCCGAGCGCCGACGCGATCCGCCCGCCGCCGCCGCCGGCGCTCACCAGCGAGCGCTGGGCGCGCGATTATGCCGAGGTGCAGCGGCTCGGCGCCCGCACCAGCACTGCGCGGACGCCGTTCCAGACCCTGGTAGCGCGCTATCGGCAGGCGTTCGACATCACCCCTGCGATGCGCCTCGCCGCCGACGCGCCGGGCCGGACGCAGCTGCGCAACGCACGCATGCTGACGCTCTACCAGATGGCGTTCGACGATGCCGCGCTCGCCATGGTCGACGCCAAGATGCACTATAATTTCTGGCGGCCGATCACCGCGATCCGCAACGGCGACGCCGACGGCAACGACGTGACCGCGCCGGATCCGGCCTGGGTGCCGTTGCTGGCCACGCCCAATTTCCCGGAATATCCCTGCGGCCATTGCGTCGTCGCCGCCGCGATCGCGGAGGTGATGACCGAGGAGGTCGGCGCGCGGCCGGCCGGCGGCGTCCGGGTCAGCTCGCAGGCGCTGCCGCTTTCCGCGGTGCAGGTGCTGCCGAGCTGGGATGAATGGGCGCAGCAGGTCTCGGATTCGCGCATCTATGGCGGCGTCCACTTCCGCTTCTCGAACGAGGCGGGGGCTGAGATCGGCCGCCGTGCGGCGCGGATGGTGCTGGACCATGCGCTGCGGCCGCTGCCCCAGCCGGCGCGGCGGCGGTAGAGCGAACTTTCCATCCCCTGCGCGCTGAGGTTCTAGACCATGCCGTGCTTCGACTTATCCACTTTCGTCATTGCGAGCGTAGCGAAGCAATCCAGCGAGACTCGGAGGCCCACTGGATTGCGTCGTCGCTACGCTCCTCGCAATGACGAAACCAAACCAAGCACGGCTCTAGCGGCGGGGATGCAGGTACCGCCGCGAGGCCGCGACCAAAGCGGTGCGGATCTCTGCGTCGGTGATGGTCATGTCGTGGTTGGTGTCGGCATAGCGGCGGAACCAGATGTTCGCGCGGTCGGCGGTTTCCTCGCTGATCACGCCGTTGGCGGCGTCGCTGAAACCGAGGGTGACGATCGCGCGGCCTTCCGGCGTGTCCTTCAGCCAGTCGTCGAGCTGGGCGAGGCCAGGCCCGGTCAGCCTGCCTTCGTACGGCGCGCGCGGCGGCTGCGGCGCAGCCCAGGCGCGGCCGCGATAGACGGGCGGCGGCGCGTCGCCGGCGGGCCCCGGCCCGTAATAATGTTCGTCATAGCCCCAGGCGCAGGCCGAAACGCCGGCCAAAGCCAAAAGGGTCAGGAGCGTGCGGCGACGCATGGCCGTCTCCCTCTTCATCGAAGGCGGCGAATTTAGGCCCGAACGGACCGACGGGGGAGTCGCTCAGTCGCCGCGCTTGAGCAAAGCCTGTGCCAGCCGTTCCATTTCGGGACTGACCTTGGGCGGTTCGGCCGGGCCGGCGGCTGTCAGCGCCTCGGCAACCGCGGTCAGCGCCGCGATCCGAGCGGACTTCTTGTTGTTGCCGTCGATCACGGTCCAGGGCGCCCAGCGCGTGTCGGTCTGGTCGAACATGTCGCGGATCGCCGCGAGATAGTCCTTCCGCCGGCCGCGGTTGCGCAGATCCTCCTCCGTCACCTTCCAGCGCTTCCACGGATGGGCGAGGCGCTTTGCGAAGCGCTCGTCCTGCTCCTCCTGGGTGACGTGGAAGAAAAGCTTCACGATGGTGGCGCCGTCATAGCAGAGCTGCGCCTCGAGCTCGTTGATCTCGTCATAGGCGCGGCGCCATTCCGCTTCCTTCGCGAAACCCTCGACCCGCTCGACCAGGACGCGGCCGTACCAGGAGCGGTCGAAGATCGCGACCTCGCCGGCGCCCGGCATGCGCAGCCAGAAGCGCCAGAGATAATGATGCGCCTTCTCGGTGTCGGTCGGCGCGGCGATCGGCCAGACCTTGAAGGTGCGCGGGTCGCATCTGGCGGTCAGCCGCTGGATCGCCCCGCCCTTCCCCGACGCATCCCAGCCCTCGCAGACGATGATCGCCTTGCGCTTGTGCACGTGCAGGGCGACGAAGAGATGGGCGAGGCGCTCTTGGAGCTCGGCCAGGTCGGCGTCGTAGTCGCCCGGGTAATGGGCGCCGGTTTCGTAATCCCAGAGGTTGATCGGCATGGTCGGGGCTTAACATGGCGCGTTTGGGGAGGCCAAGCGGGCTGGAGGGGGCGGGCGTCCCGCTCGGGGGCAGCTTCCTCCCTCTCCCGTTTCGGGGAGAGGGACAGCCGGCCGCAGGCCGGCAGGGTGAGGCCCTGGGCGCCGGAATACGCACTCCCTTCGCTCTATCGGTAACTGATCAATTCCGCCTTTAGCGACCAGCCCAGAGGTGCTTCGATAGGCTGAGCTTCACCCCGTAAAAACCCTCGCGGGGATAGTCCTTGCTGAAATCCCTGGCACTGCCCTAGCGGTACCAGCCGCCCACGATTTTCGCCCGGCAGGCCACTGGCTGCCTCTCGGGATTGGCCCGCAGGATGCCTCGGCGCAGGTGCGCCGAGTAATCGGTCGGGATGTAGCCAACGGGCATGCCGTGAATGACGACGATGATCGAGTCCGGGTCTTCCGGATCGTCATCACGAAAGGCGAAGTGGGCTGTGACCTCGAGATTGTAGCCGTCCTCGCACTTGCCGCCGCAGATGCGATCCAGATTGGCCTGGAAACGAAGCTCGCCAACGACGTCGAATGTGAAGCCAGCCCCCGGCGGGAGCATGAACGCCCGCGCCGGCGCCTGTCGTGCGCCGAAGATCCAGTCCCGCCAGCCCATGGTGGCCCCCGAGTCGGTGGCAAGACTATAACTCCTCGAGTCGCCAGGCCAACTTGACCGCGGCGATCGAGACCGCATTATCCCTCACCCTCCCACTCGCTTCGCGAGCGGGCCCCTCCCTCTCCCCGAAACGGGAGAGGGGTTTTACTCCGGCGCCACGACCTTCGCCGGATCCTTCGCCGCGGTTGGCGCGGGCAGCGCCAGGCGGATGTGGAGCTCGCGGAGCTGCTTTGCGGTGACCTCGCCCGGCGCGTTCATCATCAAATCCTCGGCGCGCTGGTTCATCGGGAAGAGCACCACCTCGCGGATGTTGGGCTCGCCGGCGAGCAGCATGACGATGCGGTCGATGCCCGGCGCCGAGCCGCCGTGCGGCGGGGCGCCGAACTTGAAGGCGTTGATCATCCCGGCGAAATTGGTGTCGACGTCCTCGCGGCTGTAGCCGGCGATCTCGAACGCCTTGTACATGATGTCCGGCCGGTGGTTCCGGATCGCGCCCGAGCTCAGCTCCACGCCGTTGCAGACGATGTCGTACTGGAAGGCGAGGATGTCGAGCGGGTCCTTGCCCTCCAGCGCCTCGAGCCCGCCCTGCGGCATCGAGAAGGGATTGTGGCTGAAATCGACCTTCTTCGCTTCCTCGTCATATTCGTACATCGGGAAGTCGACGATCCAGCAGAACTCGAATGCGCCCTGGTCGATCAGGCCGAGCTGCTCGCCGACCCGGGTGCGGGCGGCGCCGGCGAGCTTGGCCGCTTGCGCCTCCTTGCCGGCGGCGAAGAACAGGCCGTCGTCCGGGCCGAGGCCGAGCTGGTCGAACAATGCGCGGGTCGCTTCCTCGCCGTGATTCTTCGCGATCGGGCCGCCGAGCTCGCCGCTCTTGCGGGTGACGTAGCCCAGGCCGGCATGGCCTTCGGAGCGCGCCCAGTCGTTCATGTCGTCGAAGAATTTGCGGCTCATCCCGCCGGTGCCGGGCGCAGGGATCGCGCGCACCACGCCACCGCCCTCGACGATCCGGGCGAACAGGCCGAAGCCCGAGCCTTTGAAATGGTCCGAGACGTCGGCGATCAGGATCGGGTTGCGCAGGTCCGGCTTGTCCGAGCCGTATTTCAGCATCGCCTCGCGATAGGGAATGCGCGGGAAGGCGCCGGCCGGCGTGACCGTCTTGCCGTTGGCGAATTCCTCGAAGACGCCGGCGAGGACCGGCTCGATCGCTTCGAACACGTCGTCCTGCGTGACGAAGCTCATCTCGAAGTCCAGCTGGTAGAATTCGCCCGGTGAGCGGTCGGCGCGGGCGTCCTCGTCGCGGAAGCAGGGCGCGATCTGGAAATAGCGGTCGAACCCCGCGACCATGATCAACTGCTTGAACATCTGCGGCGCCTGGGGGAGCGCGTAGAACTTGCCCGGATGGACCCGGCTCGGGACGAGATAGTCGCGCGCGCCCTCCGGGCTGGAGGCGGTGAGGATCGGGGTCTGGAACTCGGTGAAGCCCTGGTCGATCATGCGCCGGCGGATCGAGGCGATCACCTGGCTGCGCAGCAATATGTTGGCGTGCAGCCGCTCGCGGCGGAGGTCGAGATAGCGGTAGCGGAGACGGATATCCTCCGGATAATCGGCCTCGCCGGCGACCGGCAGCGGCAGCTCCTCGGCCGCCGACTGGACGGTGACATCGTCGGCGACCACCTCGATCGCGCCGGTGGCGAGGTTCGGGTTGGTCGCCTCGGGGCCGCGCGAGACCACCTCGCCCTCGATCGTCACCACCGATTCGGCGCGCAGATGCTCGAGCACCGCCAGCGGTTCGCTGTTGGCGCGGGCGACGATCTGGGTGAGGCCGTAATGGTCGCGCAAATCGACGAACAGGACCCCGCCATGATCGCGCTTGCGATGCACCCAGCCGGAGAGCCTGACGCGCGCGCCGACGTCGGTTTCGCGGAGCTGCCCGCAGCTGTGGGTACGATAGGCGTGCATCGAGGATCGCTTTCGGCCGAAATAAGTTGGGGAAAAGAATGTGCGCGAGCGCTTCGCGTCAGCGATGGCGCTTTGTCAAGCGGAGAGGCCCCGCTATGAGGGCCGCAAAATGCGTATCCATCCTCTCATTACCGATTCCGATTCCCTCGAACAGCTTTGCGAACGGCTCGGCCGAAGCGACTTCGTCGCCGTCGACACCGAGTTCATGCGCGAGA
>JAFAZM010000385.1 GCA_019239785.1 Sphingomonadaceae bacterium | reverse complement strand
CTGACCCCCGCAATGACGAAGACGAATCCCTCCCCCTTGCGCGGCAGCAGATAGCGCCGCGCGATCATCCGCTCGTAGCGGGTCAAAATCAAAGGAAGACCCTCACCCTGCCCTCTCCCCCGAGCGGGAGAGGGTGAAGAAAGGGAGGCCCGCGCGGATGCGCCCCTTCTCCCGCTTGCGGGAGAAGGCTGGGATGAGGGTCTTCTTCTTGTTGTTCTTCCTCATCCCGTCAGCCTCGCCAGCGCGCTTTCGATGGACAGCTCCTCGCGCTCCCCGGTCGCGCGCTGCTTGAGCTCGACCGTCCCCTTCTCCAGCCCGCGCGGGCCGAGGATCAGCTGCCAGGGCAGGCCGATCAGATCCATCGTCGCGAACTTGGCGCCGCCGCGCTCGTCGCGGTCGTCGTAGAGCGTCTCGATCTCGGCCGAATTCAAATGCCCATAGATCTCGTCCGCCGCCGCCGCGCAATTCGCATCGTCGGCGCGCATGTTGACCAGGCCGACCTGGAACGGCGCCACCGCCTCCGGCCAGACGATCCCGGCTTCGTCATGGCCGGCCTCGATGATCGCGCCCATCAGCCGCGAGACGCCGATCCCGTAGCTGCCCATCCGCGGATGGACCTGGCTGCCGTCGGCCGCCTGGACCGACAGCCCCATCGATTTGGTATATTTGGTGCCGAAGGCGAAGATGTGGCCGACCTCGATGCCGCGGCGGCTGCGCAGCCGCTCCGCAGGCACCGGGCATTCGGCGACCTTCGCATGCTCCTCCTCCTCCATCGCGTAGAGCCCGGTGAGCTTTGCGATCGTCGCCGCGTCGGCGGAGAGCAATTCCTCGCGCGACACGTCCTCCAGCGCGGCGTCGTAGAAGAGCGCGCTCTCGCCGGTGTCGGCGAGGATGTGGAATTCGTGGCTGAGGTCGCCGCCGATCGGCCCGGTCGGCGCCCGCACCGGCACCGCCTGCAGCCCCATCCGCGCGAAGGTGCGCAGATAGGCGACGAACATCGCCTCGTAGCTCGCCTTCAGCCCCGCTTCGTCCAGGTCGAACGAATAGGCGTCCTTCATCAGGAACTCGCGGCCGCGCATGATCCCGAAGCGCGGGCGGACCTCGTCGCGGAACTTCCACTGGATGTGGTAGAGCGTGCGCGGCAGGTCGCGATAGGATTTGACCGAGCCCAAAAAGATCTGGGTGATCATCTCCTCGTTGGTCGGCCCGTAGAGCATCTCCGTTCCCTTGCGGTCCGGGAAGCGCAGCATCTCGGGGCCGTAGGCGTCGTAGCGGCCCGACTGGCGCCACAGCTCGGCCGGCTGGATCGTCGGCATCAGCAATTCGACCGCGCCCGCCTTGTCCTGCTCCTCGCGGACGATCTGCTCGATCTTCCTGAGCACCCGATAGCCCAATGGCAGCCAGGCATAGATGCCGGCGGCGGTCTGGCGGATCAGCCCGGCGCGCAGCATCAATTTGTGGCTGACGATCTGGGCGTCGGCGGGCGTCTCCTTGACGACGGGCAGGAAGTATCGGCTCAAGCGCATGAGGCGGCTCTAGAGCCTGATCCGCGGAGGGGGAAGCCTTTGCACCTCGCTCTCCTACCTCCTCCGTTCGGGCTGAGCCTGTCCTTCGATACGCGGCTTCGTCAGGCTCAGCCCCTACTCAGGATGAGCGAGTGAATATTCCCCCACTCATCCTGAGTAGGGACCGAGCAAAGTCGAGGGCCCGTATCGAAGGACAGGCTCAGCCCGAACGCAGGCGGTCAACGACGCCCGCGAGAAGGTCATGCGCCGAGTCTGTTGCAGACTCGCAACAGCCGCGGCGCAAAACGGCCACGCCGGCCAATCGGGCGGTGACATGGCCCCAAGCCGCGCATAACGTCTCCCCACGCAACCAAGGACTTAACGGCCTGGTTCGGGGAGGCTTCGGCCCCGCTTCTCTCTTGCGAGGTGAGACAAGCGCGCGGGCCGGAGCGTCACAAGGGGGTAGACGGCCGCAAGGCTCGTCTCACGGGTGCCCGGGCGGTAACGTCCGGGCACTTGTCGTTTGGGGCTGCTGTCATTTGGGCTGGTGGCGGCCGGCCGGGCGCGATTGCAACCCGGCAATGCCGTCCCTATATCGGCCTCGCTAAGTCGCCTGCGAGCGAAACCGACGCCTCCGGGCCTCTCTCCCTCCTTTCAAGCTGCTGGCCCCGCCGCGCCAATCGCGCGCGGGCAGTCTCGTTTTTCCGAAAGGACAGGAATCATGCCCAACGGCACCGTCAAATTCTTCAACACCGACCGCGGCTACGGCTTCATCACCAACGAAGCCGGCGGCCCGGACGCCTTCGTCCACATCACCGCCGTCGAGCGGGCGGGCCTCGGCACGCTGCGGGAAGGCCAGAAGCTCAGCTACGAGCTCGAGACCGGCCGCAACGGCAAGACCTCGGCCGTCAACCTCGCCGACGCCGGCTGAAGGTGGCCAAGGAAGAGCTGATGGTCATGGAGGGGCGGGTCGACGAGATCCTCCCCGACGGCCGCTTCGGGGTGATGCTCGACAACGAGCATCGGATCATCGCCTATACCGCCGGCAAGATGCGGCGTTTCCGCATCAAGTCGGTAGTCGGCGACCGGGTCCATGTCGAGATGACGCCCTACGACATGTCGAAAGGGCGGATCATCTTCCGCGAGCGGACTCCGGGCCAGGGGCCCGGCGGGCCGCGCAAGCGGACCTTCCGGCGATGAGGCGCACCCTTACCACCAACTGCGCGGGGATTCCCGCCAAGGATTGAAATGAACGTTGAACATCAGGGGCCGAAGCGGCCCAGGCTGTACCTGCCGAAAGCTCTGCTTGCGGCCGGGCCGGCCCCGTGCCGCTCGCCCACCTTGTCCACCCTCGAGTTGCGCGCCGCCGTGACCGAGATGGTCGGATAGAACCGGCCCTCCCCTCGTTGGGGGAGGGCTTTTTCACGATTGGAAGCCGAGATGCCCCGAGAAGTGCCGAAACCCTATCTGATCGCGAAGGAAGAGGACGGCCGTTTCCGCCTCACCGTGCGCGAGACCCGCTACAACAGCCAGGGCTATCCCCTGGTCACCGCGACTCGGGTCGCCGAGACCTTCGAGAGCGCCAATGCCGCCCGCGCCCACGCCCGCGAAACCTTCGGCGCCCAGCCCGGCCAGTTCGCGGCCAAGTAGAATTTGGTTCGCGCAGAGACGCAGAGGCGCGGAGAGGCCGAGGTTCGGGCGCAAGCCGGGCGAAGCCGGCCTGTTCGAAACGATCAAGGACGCGCTGCGCGCGGCCCGCGTGATGCATCCCTGCGTCTCTGCGACTCTGCGCGAATCTATACTTACCCTCTTAAGCGACCCGGCTAAGATGCAGCCATGGCGAAGCGCAGCATCCTGATCGTCGGCGGCGGCACGGCGGGGTGGCTGACGGCGGCCTATCTCGCCAAATATCTGGACCTCGCCGCCCAGCCGCAGCTCGACATCAAACTGCTCGAATCGCCCGAGATCGGGATCATCGGCGTCGGCGAAGGCACCTTCCCGACGATCCGCACCACGCTCAAATTCCTCGGCATCGACGAGAGCCGCTTCATCCGGCAGGCCAACGCCACCTTCAAGCAGGGCATCCGCTTCACCGACTGGGTGCGCGCGCCGGCGCAAGGCCGGCACGACCATTTCTTCCACCCGTTCGAGGCGCCCTTCTACACCGAGGGGACCAGCCTGGTCTCTTATTGGCTGCTCCAGGACGAGGCGACGCGGCCGCCCTTCGCCGAGGCGATGACGATCCAGAATCGGGTCGCCGAGGCGCAGCGCGGGCCCAAGCGGCCGGAGGAAGGCGATTTCTCCGGGCCGCTCAACTACGCCTATCATTTCGATGCGGCGCGGCTTGCCGAAGTGCTCGCCGAGCGCGCGGTCGCCCTCGGAGTCACCCATTTGAAGGGCCTGATGACCGGGGTCTCGCTCGACGGGGCCGGCGCGATCGACCATATCGCCACCCGCGAGCATGGCGACCTCGCGGCCGATCTCTATATCGACTGCAGCGGCTTTCGCGCCGAGCTGATCGGCGGCGCCCTCGGCGTCCCGTTCAGGTCGGTGCGGGACGTGCTGTTCACCGACCGGGCGCTCGCCTGCAAGATCCCCTACGACCGGCCCGACGCGCCGCTCGAAAGCTTCACCATCGCCGCCGCGCACGAGGCCGGCTGGACCTGGGATATCGGCCTCGCCGGCGCCCGCGGCATCGGCTGCGTCTATTCGAGCGCTTATGTCTCCGACGCGCGCGCTGCCGAGATCCTGCGCGATTATGCCGGGCCGAAGGCGGACGAGGTCCAGCTCCGCCGCATCCCGTTCGAGGCCGGCTGGCGCGAGCGGCAATGGGTGCGCAACTGCGTCGCGGTCGGCCTTGCCGGCGGCTTCCTCGAGCCGCTCGAA
>JAFAZM010000342.1 GCA_019239785.1 Sphingomonadaceae bacterium | reverse complement strand
AGCCAGAAGCTGGTGCTGGTGGTCCGCCAGATGATCTCGTTCATGATTGCCATGCCGACAAACAGGATGATCCAGTTCCGCGTCAAAAGATACCAGCCGCGGTCCGTGAGACCCGGATAGACCGCGCCGAGCACCGACTTGAGCAGGTTGCGGCCGGTGCGCAGCCCGAAGCCGAGCAAAGCCGCAACGGTGAGGTAATAGAGGGTCGGCTTGATCTTGATGAACCATTCCTGGTGCAGCCAGAGTGTCAGCCCGCCGAGCACCAGCACCATCACGCCCGAGAACCAGAGCAGAGGCGAGATCCGGCCGTAGCGCAGATAGGAGATCAGCATCGCGATCAGCATCGCGATCATGAAGATGCCGGTCGCCGCGAACACCTTCAGCGCGTCGGGCACCGGCGCGAAGGCGTTGGCGAGGAAGAAGATCACCAGCGGCCCGTAGTCGATCGCCAGGCTCGCGCCGACGCTCGGCATGCGCCTGGCCGCGGCGGCAGGCGCCGGAGCCGGGGCAGGGGCGGGAGGCGGCGTGTCGCTCATGCCGCCACCCCCGCGATCGCGCGCGCGGCCTCGGCCGGATCGAACGGGCGCAGATCGTCCATCCCTTCGCCGACGCCGATCGCATGGATCGGCAGGCCGTAGCTGTCGGCCGCGGCGACGAGGACGCCGCCGCGCGCGGTGCCGTCGAGCTTCGTCATCACCAGGCCGGTGACTCCGGCGACCTCGCGGAACACCTCGATCTGCGACAGCGTGTTCTGACCGATCGTCGCGTCGAGCACGAGCACGACGTCGTGTGGCGCAGCCGGGTTGAGCCGGCCGAGCACGCGGCGGATCTTGGCGAGCTCGTCCATCAGATCCTTCTTGTTCTGCAGCCGCCCGGCCGTGTCGACGATCAGCACGTCGATCCCCTCCGCAGTCGCTTTCTTGACCCCGTCGAAGACGATCGCCGAGCTGTCCGAGCCTTCGGGGCCGGCGATGATCGGGACGCCGGCGCGGTCTGCCCAGATCCGCAGCTGGTCGATAGCGGCGGCGCGGAAGGTGTCGCCGGCGGCAAGCAGCACCGAATAATCCTGCTCCTGGAAGAGGTGGGCGAGCTTGGCGATCGTCGTCGTCTTGCCCGAGCCGTTGACGCCGACGACCAGGATCACCTGCGGGCGCGGGAAGGCGTCGATCTCGAGCGGCTCGGCGACGGGGGCGAGGATCTTCTCCAGCTCCTGCGCGACCACCTCGCGGATCGCCGCCTCGCTGACCCCGCGCTCGAACCTCTCGGCGGCAAGCCGCGCGCGCACCTTGGCGGCGGTCCGCGGGCCGAGATCGGAGGCGACCAGGGCCTCCTCGATCTCGTCGAGCGTTTCTTCGTCCAGGCTGGACCGGGTCAGCAGCCCGGTCAGATTGTCGCCGAGCCGGTCGGAGGTCTTCCGAAGCCCCTGGCGCATGCGCTCGTACCAGCCGGCTTCGCTCACGCCTGCACTCCGATCAGCATCTCGTTCTCAACTCCGGTAATGCGCACGTCTATGATCTGCCCTGAAAGCCCTCCTCCTTGGTGGGAAGGGGCTATTTTCACCCGCGCGAAATTCTCGGCATGGCCGAGGACGTCGCGCTCGACCAGCACGCGCTGCTTCGAGCCGACCAGCCCCTGCAGCCAGGGCGTCTTGCGCGCCGCGCAGGCCTCGCGCAGCCGGCGGGCGCGTTCCTTCACCAAAGCCGGCGGCACCTGCGGCATCCGCGCCGCCGGCGTTCCGCGCTTCGGCGAGAAGGGGAAGATGTGGCCCATGACGATGTCGCAGTCCGCGACCAGGCGCAGGCTGTTCTCCGCCATGGCGTCGGTCTCGGTCGGGAAGCCGGCGATGAGGTCGGCGCCGATCGCGATCTCCGGCCGCTTCGCCTTCAGCCGCGCGACCGTCGTCACCGCGTCGGCGCGGCTGTGGCGGCGCTTCATCCGCTTCAGCACCAGATCGTCGCCGGACTGGAAGCTCATATGGAGGTGCGGCATGAAGCGCGGCTCGCCGGTCGCGAGCTCGAACAGCCTTTCGTCCAGCTCGATGCAGTCGAGCGAGGAGAGGCGCAGCCGCTTCAGCTCGGGGACGTGGCGCAGGATGCGCTCGATCAGCAGGCCGAGGCTCGGCGCGCCGGGCAGGTCCGGGCCGTAGCTGGTGACGTCGACCCCGGTCAGCACCACTTCGTTGCAGCCCTCGCCGGCCAGGGCCTTGATCCGCTCGACCACGAGGCCGGCCGGCACCGAGCGGCTGTTCCCGCGGCCATAAGGGATGATGCAGAAGGTGCAGCGATGGTCGCAGCCATTCTGCACCTCGACGAAGGCGCGCGAGCGCTCGGCGAAGCCGGCGGCGAGATGCGGCGCGGTCTCGCGGACCTGCATAATGTCGGAAACGCGCACTCTCTCCGTCATCCCGGCGAAGGCCGGGATCTCAACACCGCCGCCGGTGGAAGAAAAGGTGGATTCCGGCCTGCGCCGGAATGACGAAGGGAGCATCTTCTCCCGATTGCCGAGCACCCGCGCCACCTCCGGCATCGCCGCGAACGTCTCCGGCTCCACCTGCGCCGCGCAGCCGGTCACGAAGATTCGCGCATCGGGGCGCGCTCGCTTGGCCTTGCGGATCGCCTGGCGGGTCTGGCGGACCGCCTCGTTGGTGACGGCGCAGCTGTTGACGATGACCAGGTCGTCCGCATCGCGCGCGAGCGTCCGCATCGCCTCGCTCTCCGCGGCGTTGAGCCGGCAGCCCAAGGTGATCACCTCCGGTCCGTCCATCAGTCGAGCTCGCCGGTGAAGACATGGGTGGCGGGGCCGCTCATCCTTATCGGTTCGCCCGGCGCCCATTCGATGGTCAGCGCGCCGCCGGGCAGCCGCACCTCGACCGGGCTCCGCGCCAGATGCTGCCGGATCGCCGCGACCGCGGTGGCGCAGGCGCCGGTGCCGCAGGCCAGGGTCAGCCCCGCGCCGCGCTCCCAGACGTGGAGGCGGATCGCCTCGTCCTCGAACGAGGCGACGTTCACGTTGACCCGCTCGGGAAAGAGCGGGTCGTGCTCGATGATCGGACCGAGCCGCTCGAGATCGACCGCGTTCGCGTCGGGCACGAAGAAGACGACATGCGGGTTGCCGACATTGACCGCGAACGGCCCCTGCAGCTCCTCCCAGCCGACCGGCATCGCGGAGCTGTCCATCGCGTAGGCGAGGGGGATGTCCTGCCAGCCGAAGCGGGGCGCGCCCATATCGATCGTCGCCGAAGCGCC
>JAFAZM010000094.1 GCA_019239785.1 Sphingomonadaceae bacterium | reverse complement strand
TATGCCGCGCAACCGTCTCGTCGTGCGAGATGTGTAGATAATGGAACTTGGCCGCATTGTAGTAGCAGACCAGGCCTGCCGCCTGCTGGAAATGCGCGGGGTCGAAGTCCAGCCGAGTCGCCGCGGAATAGCAGAAGGCCTGCTGCCGCCGCGCGACCAGGGCCTGGGTGAACGGGCTGCCGATCGTCTCGCGGCCGAACAGGCGCAGATGACCGGGGCGCGCGGTCAGGCTGAAAATCCGCTCCGGATAAGGCGTGCGCAGCCACTGGAAGTCGAGCGGCAGCTCCGGCCCGTCGAACTCGTGCCGCTCCACCCGCGACGGCGCCGCCTCCGCGTCCAGCACGGGGATCCCCTCGCCATCCTCCGTGTAGAGCCAGCCGTCCGCGTCCCAGCGCATCTTCTGGAGCGCGGTCTCCCGCCCAAGCACGCAGCGGCCGCGATTGGGCAGTGGGCGGCCGCAGAGATAGGCAAGCCAGGTGTCGCCGTCCGGAGTCTCGACCAGATCGGCATGGCCTGCGCGCTGCAGCTTGGCATCGGGCCGGCCGCGACTGCTGAGGATGTAGGTGTCCGGATGCAGCTCGTAGGGGCCGAGCAGGTCGCGCGACCGCGCCATCGTCACCGCATGGTTCCACTGCGTCCCGCCCTCGGCGGTGAGCAGATAATAATAATCGCCGCGCCGGTAGAGATGCGGCGCCTCGGTGAAGCCGAGGCGCGTCCCTTCGAAGATCAATTTCCGCTCGCCGACCAGCGCCAGCGCCGCCGGGTCATATTCCTGGGCGACGATGCCGGCGAAGCGGTTGCGGCCGGGCCGATGGTCCCAGAGCATGTTGAGCAGCCATTTGCGCCCGTCCGCGTCGTGGAAGAGCGAGGGATCGAAGCCGCTCGAATTGAGATGGATAGGCTCCGACCAGTCGCCGTCGATCGCCTCGGCGGTGACCAGGTAATTGTGGAAGTCGCGCAGGCTCGCGCCCGAGGCGCCGCCGACCGTGGCGCGGCCGTAACGCTTCACATCGGTGTAGACGAGGTGGAAGAGCGCGCCGTCATGGCTGAGGCACGGCGCCCAGACGCCGCAGCTGTCCGGATCGCCGCGCAGGTCGAGCTGGCTCGCCCGCCGCAGCGGCCGGGTCAGCAGCCGCCAGCCCTCGAGGTCGCGGCTGTGATGGATCTGGACGCCGGGAAACCATTCGAAGGTCGAGGTCGCGATATAATAATCCTCGCCGACCCGAAGGATCGAGGGATCGGGGTTGAAGCCCGGCAGGATCGGGTTGCGCATCATTGCTCGGCCGGCGCCCGCACGAAGCTCCACAGCACCACCGCCGCCAGCAGATCGCAGACGAAGACGGCGACGAAGAATGGCTCATAGCCCCATTGCCCGACCCAATGGCCGATGGCGAGGCTGGAAAGCAGCACGCCGAGATTGGCGAGCAACCCGGCGGAGCCCGCCACCGTGCCGAGCTCGTGCTTGCGGAACAGATCGGACGAGGTCGCGATGCAGGTGATCGAAAGGGTCTGGTGGGCGAACGCGCCGAGCGAGAGCAGGGCGATCGCCGCGACCGGGCTCTCGACCCGGGCCACGAACAGCATGCCCGCCATCATCGCCGCGCCGAGCGCGAAGGTGAGCTTGCGCGCCGGGATCAGCGCGACGCCCCGGCGCTGCAGCGCCGCCGCCACCGCCGGCCCGAACAGGCAGCCGGCATCGGCGGCGACGAAGGGCAGCCAGGAGAAGAGCACGATCCCCGCCAGGTCGAAGCCGCGCTCCGTCCTGAGGTAGAGCGGCATCCAGAAGGTCAGCATCCCCCACATTGGATCGGCGAGGAAGCGCGGCAGTGCGATCCCCCAGAAATTGCGCTGGCGAAGGATGGCGCGCGGCGACGGGCGAACCCCTTCCGCGGCGCCGGCGAGATGCGCCTCCTGCCCCGCTTCGATATGCGCCCGCTCCTCGGCGCCCAAAGCGGGATGATCGGCGCGCGGGCGATAGGTTGAGCGCCAGGCCAGCGCCCAGGCCAGAGCGAGGCCGCCGGCGATGAGGAAGGCGGCGCGCCAGCTCCACATCCAGACCGAGAAGCCGACCAGAGGCGGCGCCAATATGCCGCCGAAGGACGCGCCGATATTGTAGATGCCGGTCGCGAAGCCGCGCTCCCGGGCGGGGAAATATTCGGCGACGACCTTGAGCCCGCCCGGATGGCTGGTCCCCTCCGCGAAGCCGAGCGCGCCGCGCAGCCCGGCCAAAGCCGGCCAGCCATTGGCGAGCCCGTGCATCATGGTGAGCCCGCCCCACGCCGCCGCGAAGGCCGCCAGCCCGATCCTCAACCCGATCAGATCGAGGATATAGCCGGCGAGCGGCTGGAACATGATCCCGGCCTGGAAGATACCGGTCACCCAGCCATATTGCTCTGTGGTCATGCCGATGTCGGCCATCATCGGCGAGATTGCGACGGCGACGCCGAGCACCGAGCGGGTCAGATAGTTGAGCGCGGTGCCGGCCATGACCAGACCGATCAGCCACCAGCGCAGGCCCCGGATCCGCCCGGCCATCAAGCTCCTCCCCGCGGGCTTCGCGCCCGTCATGTGAGCGCTACCATAAGAGGCGCCGGTGCGGAGTCAAAAAAGCCGGAGAGGTTCGCGCGGAGACGCAGAGCCGCAGAGGGGCTTTCGCCTCTCGCGCGTGCAGCGCCATTTCGCTCAAGCCACGGCATCGGTCGGCTTTCGCCGAAACCTCGGACTCTCCGCGCCTCTGCGTTTCCGCGCGCATCAAATCGGCCTTGACTCGTAACCAATCGGTTACGTATTAGCTCTGCATGACCGCCGCACTCCCTTCGCAGGCCGTGTTCGACGCCATCGCCGACCCGGTCCGGCGCGACATCCTCGCCGCGCTGACCGAGCGGCCGGCCGGGGTCGAGGAGATCGCCGCCCGCTTCCCGATCAGCCGCCCGGCCGTGTCGCGCCACCTGAAGCTGCTGCTCCGGGCCGGCCTGGTCGCCCGCCGCGAGAGCGGCCGGAACAACATCTACCGGATCGAGACCGCGCCGCTGGAGGCGGTGCGGACCTGGATGAACGACATCTGGCAGGGGCGGCTGGCGCTGCTCAAGCGCATCGCGGAGGGGGATTCATGATCGAGGACATCTGGCAGAGCATCGAGATCGCGGCGTCCCCCGAACGGGTCTGGCAGGTGCTGACCAGCGAGGGGCTGGTCGAGCAATGGCTCGGCTGCATGAACTACAAGGCCGAGATCGGCCATGTCTTCTACATGCAGCAGGATCCGGCCAGGCGCGCCGCCGGCGACACGACCGGCGCCACCCATTGCGAATTGCTCACCCTCGAGCCGCCGCGGCACATGACCTTCTCCTGGTATTATCCGGAGATGCCGAAGACCGAGGTGCTGATCACGCTCGAGCCGACCGAAAGCGGCACCCGCGTCGCGCTCGTCCATACCGGCTGGGATCAATATGACGGCGACCAGATCAAGGCGATCCGGGACGCCCTCGCCGGTGGCTGGGGCTCCTACGTGCTGCCGCAGCTCAAGCGCGTGGCGGAGGGGTAATGGGCGGCGAGCTCGTTATGGCTCCAGGAGAAGGAAAGCAGAAGAAGACCCTCACCCTGCCCTCTCCCGCGCGCGGGAGAGGGTAAAAAGGGGAGGCCCGCGGCGGAGCGCTCCTTCTCCCGCTCGCGGGAGAAGGTGGGGATGAGGGTCTTCTTCTTTTTTCTAAAGTGCCCTCGTCCCGCCAGCCCTAGCCTAACCGCCCCCGCCGAACTTCGGAATCAGCATCCCCGCCCGCTGGCGATAATCCCGATACTCCTGCCCGAACAGGCCGACCAGATCGCGCTCCTCGTGAACGATCGCGATCAATATATAGACGGTCATCCCTGCGGCGAGCAAAGCATGGCCGACGGTCATCAGCGGCGTCGCCCAGAAGGCGAGCACAAAGCCCGAGTAGAGCGGATGGCGCACATGCTTGTAGAAGAGCGGCGTGCGGAATTCGGGCGCCGGCATCCCCTCCTCGCTGCCATGGCTCCAGACCTGCTGCAGCCCGAACAATTCGAAATGGTTGAGCAGGAAGGTGCTGACCAGCACGATCAGCCAGCCGAGCCCGAACAAGGCCCAGAGAATATAGGCGCCGGCCGGATTGGCGACGCTCCACAGGACCGCCGGCAGCGGCCGCCAGAAGAGGTAGAGGAGGATCAGGCAGAGGCTGGCGAGCAGCACGTAAAGGCTGCGCTCGATCGCCTCGGGCACGATCCGTGTCCAGGCCGCCTTGAAGGCGGGCCGGGCCATCACGCTGTGCTGGACGCCGAACAGCGCGATCAGCGCCAGGTCGATGGCGATTGCGACCGGCATCGACGCCGCCGGCCCGAGGTCGACCGTCCAGGGCAGGCCGGGATAATCGGCGACGAAGCCGATCAGGACGAGGAAGGTGGCGAAGAAGATCAGATAAGCGGCAAAGCCGAACAGCAGATAGATCGCGCGCGCCATGCGGCCCTCCCATGATGAAGGGGCAGGCCCGTACCAGATATGGGGTAGAATGTAACGGTGACGAAAGGACCAAAAAGCGGCGTCGTTATTGCCAAACCCCCTCGATCCGTCCGATCGCGCCGGTCACCAGCTCCGCGATCGCGCGATGGTCGGCGAGGCTCGGATGCCAGTCGCAGCCGGTGAGCTCCAGCCCGCCATAATGGAGCGTCGCGACCGGCCGCGCCGCGTCGCGATTCAGCTCGGCCGCGACCGTCTCGACGTCGGCGAAGAAGGGATCATGGCCCATCAAGAGGAAGCGCGCCTGCGGCTGGCGCGCCATCAGCCGGCGCACGAACGCCACATAATGCGCGCGCCAATCGGCCCGCAGCGCCTCCTGGCTCGCCCAGGCCTCGCCGGCATGGAGCGGCGTCGAGAAGTCGTTGCCGCCGAGGCTGATCACGATCAGCTGCGGGCGCCAGCCGGCCGCGTCCGGCTCCAGCGGCGCGGTCTCGCCGGGCAGCATGCGGTCGTAAAGGGTCGGCAGGCTCTGCCCCGGCATCGCGCCATTGTAGTTCCGCACCACCCCGATGCCCGAGTAAGCGTTGATCCGGTAATCGGCCTCGAGCCGCGCGGCGACGAGCGGGGCCCAGGCCCGGCTGGTGTCGGTCGTGTCGTGCACCTCCGCCCGCGTGCAGGTCCGGCCGTGCGCCGCATTGCCGTAGCCGACCGTGTAGGAATCGCCGATAAACTCGATCCGCCGCGCGCGCGCCGGCGGCGGCAGCGCCACGTCGCCGGCGATCGGCAGGAATCCCAAAAAGCGCCCGCCGCCCTCCTGGCTTTCGGTCAGCTTGTCGAGCCGGACGACATGGTCGCCGGGCGCCAGGCCTGTAATGGTCAGCTGCGCGCTGCCTGGGCGGACCAGCCGCGCTCTCTCCTCGCCGTCGACGCTGACGCGGAGGAATTCGGTGCGCGTGTCCACGGCCACCGTAATTCCGGTGCCGCGGAAGCGGCTCTCGAAATAGACGCCCGGCCAGCCGAACCTCCAGCTCCCGTCCGCCTCGTGCACAGCGCGGCCGCCGACATGGACCGGCAGCGGCGCCTGCGCAGCAAGCGGGATCGCGAGGGTCGCGAGCACAGGCAGGAACAACCGGATCATGACCATATCGCGCTCCCGCTTGGCCGTTTGCGATGCAGGAAAGCGCCTCGCGGACACGAATTCAAGCCAAGCGACGATTCCAAAAGCCTCCCCCTTGAGGGCGGGGGAAGCGCATACGGGCTGGAACCGCTCCGACCGTTCGTCCTGAGCCTGGCGAAGGGCTTCCTTTCCTGTTGCTGCCAATAAGAAGAGGGCTTCGACAGGCTCAGCCCGAACGGGTGGGGGGTCGGACCACGGCATAGGTGATCGCTCCGGAGCTCCGGCGGGGAGCTGACACAGATCTACGGGGCTAAGCTCTCAGCCGAGCGCCTTCCAAGACGCCTCCATTTACCGCCCAAAGCGATGCCGCGAAGGTTGCCCTGGTCCTATCGCATCGGAGCGCGAGCCGCCAAACGCCCGGCTCGGCTATGGCGCGGCGTCGAAGCCGGTGCCGCAGCCGCGCGCGCGGTGGAGCCCGCGCAGAAAGCCGCGACGGGCATAGCCGGCCTCGATGGCCGCCTGCAGCCGCCGGTCCGCCGCCGCCGAGCCGCTGATCTCGCGCACGACGCCGCGAAACGGGATGACCGAATCGACCAAGGCGCGGCCGCCGGCCTCGGCGGCCTGCTCCGTGCGCCCCGGGCGGCGCTCGGCGGCGCTGTCGTAATCCGGCCCGAGAACGGCGTTCAGCTCGACGACCGCGGCGGACAGGCGCGCGCAGGTCCCGAGATCGGTCACGCTGTAGGGATTCCCACCGATGCGCTCGAGCACCGGCGGGATCGTGGTTCGCTGCAGGCCGACGTCCCGCGCGGGCTGGGTCGCGATCTGGCGCGCCCTGTCGCCCGTCGTTTCGCTACTTCGAGGGGGAGCCTGGGCGATCGCGCCGCTCGCAAGGGACGAAGCGACACCGACAAGAAACGCCAGTTTTGCAAGCTGGTCCATGGCAATGCCCTCCTTGCGCGTACAAGGGTCAGCCCAACGCCTTCCTGAGCAGCTCGTTGACCACCTTCGGATTGGCCTTGCCCTGCATCGCCTTCATCACCTGCCCGACGAAGAAGCCGAACAGCGCCTCCTTGCCGGCTTTATATTCGGCGACTTTGTCCGCATTGCGGTCGAGCACGTCGGCGATCGCAGCGTCGATCGCGCCGGTGTCCGAGGTCTGCTTGAGGCCGCGCGCCTCGACGACCGCGGCGGCGCCCTCGCCGGTTTCGAGCATGATCTCGAACACCTGCTTGGCGAGCGTGCCGGAGAGCGTGCCGTCGCCGATCAGGGCGAGCAGCTCCGCCGCCTGGGCCGGGCTCACCGGGCTGTCCGCGATCGTGCGGCCGAGCCGGTTCAGCGCGCCGAACAATTCCGAGGTCACCCAGTTCGACGCGCGCTGGGCCTGGTCCGGTCCCAGCCGCTCGAGCAAGGCCTCGAACCAGCGCGCCGCCTCGACCTCGGCGGTCAGCACGCCGGCATTGTAGGCGGAAAGGCCGAGCTCCTGCTCGTAGCGGGCGCGCTTGGCGTCGGGCAGCTCGGGCAGGCTCGCCCG
>JAFAZM010000182.1 GCA_019239785.1 Sphingomonadaceae bacterium | reverse complement strand
CCCGCGCCAGGGATTGGGACGACATCCGTTCCCTCCACATCGCCGAGAGCGAAGTCGAGGCGGCGATCGCCCGCGCGCTGGCCGACAGGCCGGTGGGCCGCCTCGTCGACGTGGGCACTGGTACCGGGCGCATGCTGGAGCTGTTCGCCGGTGGGGCGGACCATGCGCTCGGCGTCGATCGCTCGCCCGAAATGCTGCGCCTCGCCCGGGTGAAGCTCGCCGAAGCGGGCCTCTCGGCCGCCGAGCTCCGGCAGGGCGACATGTATGCCTTGCCGCTCGGTTCCGGGTCGGCCGACACGGTGATCATTCACCAGGTGCTCCATTATGCGCAGCAGCCGGCGGCGGCGGTGGAGGAGGCGGCGCGGCTGCTCGGGCCCGGCGGGCGGCTGCTGATCGTCGATTTCGCGCCGCACGAGCGCGAGGAATTGCGCAGCCGGGACGCCCACGTCCGGCTCGGCTTCGCCGACGAGGCGATGCTCCGCCATCTCGAGGAAGCGGGGCTCGAAGGCCGCGTCGTCGAGCATCTCGAGGGCGGCGAGCTCACCGTCACGATCTGGCTCGGCACGCGCGGCGAAACACGCCTGAAGGTGGTCGCATGAGCCCGCTCGGCCTCGCCCTCGCCGAGCCCGGCACGCCGCTCTTCGCCGACGCCGCCGGCGACATCGAGGTCAGCTTCGAATTCTTCCCGCCCAAGACCGAGAAGATGGAGGCGACGCTCTGGGATTCGATCCAGACCTTGGCGCCATTGAGCCCGCGCTTCGTCTCGGTTACCTACGGCGCCGGCGGCTCGACCCGCGAGCGCACCCACGCCACCGTCGCCCGCATCCTGCGCGAGACGTCGCTCGTCCCCGCCGCGCACCTCACCTGCGTCGACGCGACGAAGGAGGAGATCGACGGGATCGCCAAGGCTTATTGGGACGAGGGCGTGCGCCACATCGTCGCCCTGCGCGGCGATCCGGGCGAGGGCGGCAAGTTCGCCCAGCACCCGGGCGGCTATTGCAACGCCGCCGATCTGGTTGCCGGCCTCAAGCAGGTGGCGCCGTTCGAGCTTTCGGTTGCGGCCTATCCCGAGGGCCACCCCGATTCGCTGAACAAGGCGGCCGACCTCGACAATCTCTGGCGCAAGATCGACGCCGGCGCCGACCGCGCGATCACCCAATTCTTCTTCTCGCCCGAGACCTTCTTCCGCTTCCGCGACCATGTCGCCGCGGTCGGCATCGATGCGGAGATCGTGCCGGGCATCCTGCCGGTCTCGAACGTCGCCCAGACCCGCAAGTTCGCCGCGGCCTGCGGCGCGACCATTCCGGACTGGATGGACCGCCTGTTCGAGGGGCTCGATTCGCTGCCGGGCGCACGCCAGCTCGTCGCCGCGACCGTTGCTGCGGAGCTGTGCGCCCAGCTTTATGCGGGCGGCGTCCGCCATTTCCACTTCTACACGCTCAACCGCGCCGAGCTCGCTTATGCGATCTGCCACCTGCTCGGCCTCAGACCCGGGAACGGAACAGATGAACGCCGCTGCGCAGCTTAGAGCCGAGGCCGCGAAGCGGATCCTCGTCAAGGACGGCGCCTATGGGACGCAGATCCAGGCGCGCAAGCTCGGCGCCGCCGATTATCTGGGCTCGCTCGATCTGGTGCGTGACCAGAAGGGCAATAACGACCTGCTGAACCTCACCCGGCCGGCGTTGGTCCGCGAGATCGCCGAGAGCTTCGCCGCCGCCGGCGCCGAGATCCTCGCCACCAACACGTTCAACGCGAACCGGATCAGCCAAGCCGATTACGGCGCCGAGCAGCTGGTGCGCGAGATCAATGTCGAGGCGGCGCGGATCATCCGCGCGGTCGCCGATGCCGATCCGCGGCCCTGCTGGGTCGCCGGCGCGATCGGGCCGACCAACAAGACCCTGTCGCTCTCGCCGGACGTCAACGATCCCGGCTATCGCGAGGTCGATTTCGACACCGTCTCCGACGTCTATGTCGAGCAGATCGAAGCTTTGGTCGAAGGCGGCGTCGATTTCGTGCTGATCGAGACGGTGTTCGACACGCTGAACGCGAAGGCCGCGGTCCATGCCGCCCGCCGAGTCGATCCCGAGCTGCCGATCATGCTCTCGATGACGATCACCGATCTCTCGGGGCGCAATCTTTCCGGCCATTCGATCGAGAGCTTCTGGGCCTCGGTCCGCCATGCGCGGCCGCTGTCGATCGGGCTCAACCGCTCGTTCGGCGCCGGGCAGCTGCGCGCCCATATCGCCGCGCTCTCCGGCATCGCCGACACGTTGATCATGGCCTATCCCAATGCCGGCCTGCCCAACGATCTCGGTGAATATGACGAAGGCGCCGCCGAGACCGCGGCCCAGGTCCGCGAATGGGCGGCGCAGGGCATCGTCAACATCGTCGGCGGCTGCTGCGGCACCACCCCCGACCATATCCGCGCCATTGCGGAGACGGTGAAGGACTATCCGCCGCGAAAGATCCCAACAGTGGAGCGCCGCACGCGCCTGGCGGGAATCGAGCCGATGATCCTGGCGGCCTGACCTGCGCTAACCCTCTCCCGCTTGCGGGAGAGGGCAGGGTGAGGGTCTTCTTCTATTTTTTGGAAAATGCGTGTTTGAGATGCTCGAGTTAGAAGAAACAAGACCTTCACCCCAACCCTCTCCCGCCATTGCGGGAGAGGGAGAAGGAGGCGACGCCGTCCTCCGCAGCCGCTTCGTCAATATCGGCGAGCGGACCAACGTCACCGGCTCGGCCAAGTTCAAGAAGCTGATCATGGCCGACGATTATGCCGCCGCGGTCGAGGTTGCGCGGCAGCAGGTCGAGAACGGCGCCCAGATCATCGACGTCAACATGGACGAGGGCCTGCTCGACGCCGAGGCGGCGATGGTTACCTTCCTGAAATTGATCGCCGCCGAGCCCGACATCGCCCGCGTGCCGATCATGATCGACAGCTCGAAATGGTCTGTGATCGAGGCCGGCGTCAAATGCGTCTCCGGCAAACCGATCGTGAACTCGATCAGCATGAAGGAGGGCGAGGAGGAGTTCCTCGCCCATGCCCGCAAGGTCCGCGACTATGGCGCGGCCGTCGTCGTCATGGCTTTCGACGAGACCGGCCAGGCCGACACGCTGCAGCGCAAGGTCGAGATCTGCGAGCGCGC
>JAFAZM010000382.1 GCA_019239785.1 Sphingomonadaceae bacterium | reverse complement strand
CTCGAGCGTCTGGCCGAGCAAAGGCGCGATCTCGACGCGGCGCATCCGCTCGGCGACGGCATTCTTCACCATGCCGCCGAGATGCTCCTGGTCGAGCGCCTCGAGGATGTCCGCGAGCAGCCGCGAGCCGCCCTGGCGGAGCCGCCCGTCGCCGGCGCGCGGCTGGCTGAGGAAGCGGCCGGCGGCGCCCGCCACGTCGAGCTTCCTCATCCGCCGCGCGACCACCGAAGGGGTGAGGAAATTGTCCTTGAGGAACTGGGCGAGCGTGTCGCCGATCCGGTCCTTGTTGCGCGGGATGATCGCCGTGTGCGGGATCGGCAGGCCGAGCGGGTGGCGGAACAGAGCGGTGACCGCGAACCAGTCGGCGATGCCGCCGACCAGGCCGGCTTCGGCGAAGGCGCGGACGAAGCCCCAGGCGGGATGGAGATGGTCGAGCCGCATGGCGGCGACGAAGATCGCCGCCATGCCGGCGAGCATCGCCGTCGCCAGCGCGCGCATCCCGCGCGCGCTCTGCGCCGGCGAGAAGCGGCTACGGCCGGGTCGGCGGAACAGGCTCATGCCGACTTAATAATCGTCACGCGCCCCTGGTTCATCCCTGGCTGCAATTATTCGGCCGCCTGCGGCACCGGCGGGGCGGCGTTCCTGCCGCCGGTCATCAGCCGCCGTCCGATCTTGGGCGCGACCCAATCCTCGAAGCCGATCGCGAGGCTGAAGGCCGCCGGAACGATCACCAGGGTGAGGATGGTGGACAGGATCAGGCCGCCGATCACGGAGACGCCCATCGGTGCGCGCCAGCTGCCGTCCCCCGAGAGCGACATTGCGGTCGGCAACATGCCGGCCACCATCGCCACGGTCGTCATCACGATCGGCTGGGCTCTTTTGTGGCCCGCATCCATGATCGCGTCATATTTGGCGATGCCCTTGGCCATCTCCTCGAGCGAGAAATCGATCAGCAGGATCGAGTTCTTGGCGACGATGCCGAGCAGCATCAGCAGGCCGATGAACACCGGCATCGAGAGCGCGTAGCCGGTTAGGTGCAGCGCGATCGCCGCGCCGAGCGGGGCCAGCAGCAGCGAGCCGAGGTTCACGAGCGGTGGCAGCAGCCGCCGGTAGAGCAGGACCAGCACCGCGAAGACGAGCAGGATGCCCGCGACGACGGCGATCAGGAAGTTGAACAGCATCTCGGTCTGCCATTTGACCGCGCCGACGTGGAGCTCCTGCACGCCCGGCGGCAAATGCGAAAAGGTCGGCAACTGGTGGATCTTCGTCCACACCGGGCCGGTGACGAGGCCTGGCGCCAGGTCGGCGCCGATGACGATGCGCCGCGCCTGGTTGTAGCGGCGGATCGTGGTCGGCCCGGCGCCGAAGCGGACGTCGGCGACCACGCGCAGCGGCACCGAGCCGCCGGTGACGGTCGGCACCGGCAGGTTCTGGATCGTCGCGAGGTCGTTGCGCGAGCCTTCGGACAGGGCGACGCGGATCGGGATCTGGCGGTCCGAAAGCGAGAATTTGGCGCTGTTCTGGTCGATGTCGCCGAGGGTCGCGATGCGGATGGTCTGCGACAAAGCGGCGGTGGTGACGCCGAGGTCCGCGGCCACGTCGAAGCGCGGGTGAATGGTGATTTCGGGCCGCTGCATGTCGCCGATGACTCGCGGCGCGACCACTTCCGGCAGGCCGCGCATCTCCTCGACGATTTGCTGGGCGGTCCGGTTCAGCAGCTGCGGATCGTCGCCGCCGAGGGTGATGGTGATGTCGCGGCCGCTGCCGCCGCCCTGCTGCGACTGGAAGGACACCCGCGCATCGGTGATCGCGTTGAGCTGGGGCGCCACCCTGCGCTCGAACTCGACGCTGGTGGCCTGCCGGTCCTTCCTGAGGGTCAGGTAGATGTTCGCCTGGCCGACATTGATGTCGGAGAAAGCGGAATCGACCTCCGGCTGGCCGCGAACGATCCGTGCGACCCGCTCGGTGATGCGCTGCGTCTGCTCGAGCGTCGCCCCAGGCACCAGCTCGATGCTGATCTGGCTGTAATCGGTGTTGATCGTCGGCTGGAAGGTGAGCGGCAGGGTCATGAAGGCGCCGATCGTCGCCAGGAACGCGGCGGCACCGACCGCCACCGTCTTCCAGCGGTTGCGCAGCGACCAGTCCAGCGCGCGCATGTAGCGATCCATGAGCCAGCCCTCGCCATGCTTGGCATGGCCCTTGGCCTTGAGGAAATAGGCGCAGAGCATCGGCGTGATCAGGCGCGCGACCGCGAGGCTGATCAGCACCGCGATGACGACGGTGAAGCCGAACTGCTTGAAGAACTGGCCCGCGATTCCAGGCATGATCCCGACCGGCAGGAACACGGCGACGATCGAGAAGGTGGTCGCGACCACGGCCAGGCCGATCTCGTCGGCGGCTTCGATCGCCGCCTGATAGGCGGTCTTGCCCATCCGCATATGCCGGACGATATTCTCGATCTCGACGATCGCGTCGTCGACGAGCACGCCAGCGACCAGGCTCAGCGCCAGCAGGCTGATCCCGTTCAAGGTGAACCCCATGAGATTCATGAACCAGAAGGTCGGAATGGCCGAAAGCGGTATCGCCACCGCCGAAATGAGGGTCGCCCGCACGTCGCGCAGGAACAGGAAGACGACGAGCACGGCGAGGCCCGCGCCCTCCAGCAGCGCCTCCATCGCCGATTTGTACTGGCTCTTGATATAGTCGACGCCGCTGTAGAGCAGCCGGA
>JAFAZM010000293.1 GCA_019239785.1 Sphingomonadaceae bacterium | reverse complement strand
GCAATCGCCGTGCATCCTGAATCTGCCCATCTCGTCCTCCGTTAAAGATAGGCTGCGATATATCTTCGATTCGCGATGCGTCAAGATATATCTTGATGTTTTCCAAAACCGTCATTGCGAGCGGAGCGAAGCAATCCAGTGGCCCGTCCGCCCACTGGATTGCTTCGTCGCTATGCTCCTCGCAATGACGATGGTTAGTGCGGGACGGCCACCCGGCGCGCCAGGTAATCGGTGATCGTACGCCAGAGATGGAGCTGCCGCGCCTCGCCCGAGACGCCGTGGGTGGCGCCGGGATAGACCATCATCTCGAACGGCTGGCTGCGGCCCTGGAGCGCGGCCATCAAGGCGGTGGAATTCTCGAACACGACATTGTCGTCCGCCATGCCGTGGATCAGGAGCAGGGGATCGGCGATGCGGTCGGCCTGGGTCAGCGCATCGGAGGCGCGATACGGCGCCGGATCCTGGGCCGGATTGCCGAGATAGCGCTCGGTATAATGGGTGTCGTACAGCTCCCAGCGCGTGACCGGGGCGCCGGCGACGCCGGCGGCGAAAGTGCCCGGCGCCGCCTCCAGCAGCCGCAGGGTCATGTAGCCGCCATAGGACCAGCCGTTGACCACGATCGCGTGCGGATCGACGAAGCTCTGCTGCTGCAGCCAGTGCACCCCGACGAGCTGGTCGCGCACCTCGACGCCGCCCATCGCGCGGTAGAGCGCGGTCTCGAAGGCGTGGCCGCGATCGGGCGAACCGCGATTGTCGAGCGAGAAGACGATCCAGCCATGCTGGACCAGATATTGCTGGATCGGGCTGCCCCAGCTCCGCGTCGCCTGCCGTCCGGTCGCCGGCCCGCCATAGACCTGGAGGAAGACCGGATAGCGCCGGCCGGGCTCGAGCGGCGGGGTCAGCAATTTGTAGTGCAGCTCGGTGCCGTCCTCGGCCCTGAGCGTGCCGAAGCGTGGCTGCACATGAGCGGCGAGGAACGGCGCATAGGGATGCGATCCGTCCAGCCTGTTCTCCTCGATCCAGCCGATCCGCTGCCCCTCCGCGTCGGCGAGATAGACCTGCGGCGGCTGGCCGGGATTGGAGCGGGTGATCAGAGCGCGGGTGGCATTCTCGTCCATTTCCGCGGCGTTCCACCAGCCGGGCTCGGTCACCCGGTGCGGCGCGGCGGGATGGAGATAGTCGACCCAATAGAGGTGCCGCTCGAGCGGGCCGTCGAGATTGCCGGTGAAATAGACCCGGTGCCGCTGCTGGTCGACGCCGGCGACCGCCTCCACCTCCCAGTCGCCATGGGTGAGCTGCCGCCAGCGGCCGCGGTTGAAGCGGTAGAGGTGCGAGAAGCCGGAGCGCTCCGAGCTCCAGATCAGGCTGCCGTCGCGCAACGACTTCAGATTGTCGTTGAGGTTCAGCCAGGTGTCGGAGCGCTCGCTGAACAGCAATGTGGAACGGCCGCTGGCGGGATCGACGCTGAGCAGGTCGAGTCTCTTCTGGTCCCGGCTCTCGCGCTGGACCAGCAGCGCGCCGCCGTCCGCACGCCAATCGACCCGGGCGAGATAGATGTCGGGATCGTCGCCGAGATCGACCTTGATCCGACCGCTGCCGTCCGACCGCATGACGTAGAGATCGACTCGGGCATTGGGCGTGCCGGCCGCGGGGTAACGCTGCTGGTAGACGCGGGTCCCGTCGGCGCCGATCGCGGTGCGGGTGACGACATGAACCGGGCTTTCGTCGACCCGCGCGACCGCGAGCCAGGCATCGTCGAGCGACCACCAATGGCCGGTGTTGCGCTTCATCTCCTCCTGCGCGACGAACTCGGCCGAGCCCCAACTGATGTTACCGCCGCCATCCTCGGTCAGCCGGCGTTCGCCGCTGCCGTCGACGCCGATCACGTAGAGATTGTGGTCGCGGACGAAGGAGAGGTAGCGGCCGGTCCGCGACACCTGCGCGTCGAGCTCGGTCTCGGGCGTGTTCGTGATGCGCCGCACATTGCCGTCGAGGCCGGCGAGATACAGATCGCCGTCGAGCGGGACCAGGATCGAACGGCCGTCGGGCGACCAGGCGTAATTGACGATGCCGCGCACGCCGGCGAGCCGCGCCCGCTCCCGCCGCATCATCTCCTCTTCCGACAAAGCCGCGCCCGAGCCGACGCGGCTCGAGTCGACCAGCATGCGCGCCTGGCCGGTCGCGGTGTCGACCGCCCAGAGATCGTAGCGGTCGCGGTCGTCGGGACGGTTGCGGAGCAGGGTCGCGAGCCGCCCGTCCGGCGACAGGCGCAGCAGCCGGGGCGTGGGCCCCGACAGAGAGGGGCTGGCGAACAGCCGCTCGAGCGTGAGGCTCTGTTGCGGGACGGGCGGTAGGGTCTGGGCCATGGCGGGTGCGGCGATCAGGGAGAGGGCGAGCGGAAGGAGAAAGCGCATGCCGCTTCCTAGGGTCCGGGCCCATGACCGGCAATGGTCGTGATCGCCCGGAGAAGCCCGCTGGCAAGGAGCGCGGCGCAGACGCGTAGCTGATGCTACGCGCAAGCAAGCGACGCCGTCCAGCGGGCTTCTCCGGGCGACCCCGAAGGGGCGGGCGGCTTTTGCCGCAGGGCCGCGTCGCTCGTCGGTCACGATGCATTGAGCATCGCTCCCTCCTCGCTCCTTGCCCTGCACCAAAATCCACTCCGTCACGGCCGTTGCCGGTCATGGGTCCGGACCCTGAAGCTTCGCGCGGCAAAGAAAAGACGTTCGCACGTGGTCCGATGCGGACGGCTTTACCCAAAATTCATCGCTGTCGGGCAGTTGCTTGGCCAAGCTGCAAGGAGATGCCGCATGGCCGACGCCGCCGAACGTCTTTCCCCCGAGCTGACCCGGCGCCTGATCGTGCGCGCCGCCGACCCCGGCAAGCGCATCGCACCGCAGTCGCAATTCATGCCCGGCATCCAGACGATGAGCCTCGGCGGGCTGCTCGGCTCGCTGCTCGGCGCCTCCTCCGACCTGCAGCGCGTCGTGGCCGGCAATCGTGAGGGACGGGTCGACTACGACATGCATGCGAAGGCTGAGGAGATCGCGCGCCAGATGAGCACGCAGGCGCCGCAGGCCGCCGCTGCGCCGCCGCGCGCGGACGAGGCCGACCTTGCCGCCGCGGAGGCCGCGCTCGGCTTTGCCCTGCCCGCGGTCATCCGCCATCTCTACACCTCGGTCGGCAATGGCGGCTTCGGGCCCGGCGAAGGCTTCCTCACCCTGACCGAGCTGGTCGAGGAATATCATGGGCTCACCCGCGCTCCGGCCGGGCCGCGCGGCCAGCTCTGGCCGGAGCGGCTGCTGCCGATCGTGAAGATGGACCCGGCCTTCGACTGCATCGACCGGGAGAGCGGCGAGATCATTGCCTGGGACGTCGAGGAGCTCGCCGAAGGCTCCTCGAACGGCCATTGGGAGAAGAGCTTCAAGCCGGTCGCGACGGACCTCGAAGCCTATCTCGAGCAATGGCTGCAGCCGCCGGCGCCCCAGAAGACGCTGGAAGATTATCGCGCGGCGCACATCCGCGACATGGCGGCCACGATGACGCCGCAGGTCGCGCGGGCGATGAAGCCCGAATATCAGGCGATGATCCCGCCCGAGCACAGGAAGCGGCTGGGGCTGGACTAGGAGATCAGCTCCCGCAGCAAAGAAGAAGGGCGGCCTCGCCGCCGCCCCTCCACCATGCTTCGCATGGTCCCCCTCCCCCGGAAATGCGCGGGAGGATTTTACCCGGTGCCTCAGCCCTCGACGGGCTCGGCGGCCTGTGCCTTCGCCTCGAGATGCCGCGTGTCGCGGCGCTCGGCGATGCGGGCCGACTTGCCGGTGCGGCCGCGCAAATAATAGAGCTTGGCGCGGCGGACGGCGCCGCGGCGGACGACCTCGATCGAATCCACGTTCGGCGAGTAGAGCGGGAAGACGCGCTCGACGCCCTCGCCGAAGCTGATCTTGCGCACGGTGAAGGAGCTGCCGAGGCCGCGGTTGGCGCGGGCGATGCAGACGCCTTCGAAATTCTGGATGCGGGTGCGTTCGCCCTCGACCACCTTCACGCCGACGCGGACGGTGTCGCCCGGGCGGAAATCGGGAATGGTCTTGCTCTTGCTGAACTGCTCGATCGCCTCGGCCTCGAGCTGCTGGATGAGGTTCATCTCATTCGTCCTTGTTCTTCTCGCGCTGCGCGCCAGAGGGCGGTGGCCTTCGCGCGTCCCCATGACGCGCGATCAGGTCCGGCCGCCTTAGCCGTGTCTCGTCCGCCGCCTTGGCCTGGCGCCAGGCGGCGATCTTCGCATGATCCCCCGATCGCAGCACTTCGGGGATCCTGCGCCCTTCCCATTCGATAGGCCGGGTATAATGAGGGTATTCGAGAAGGCCGCTCTCAAAGCTTTCCTCCTCACCGCTCGAAGGGGCGCCCATTACCCCGGGAAGCAGCCGAACGCAAGCATCGAGCAGGACCAAGGCGGCCGGCTCGCCCCCCGACAGCACATAGTCGCCGACCGAGACCGGAACGATCGGCCGCGCCTCGAACAGGCGCTCGTCGATCCCCTCGAAGCGGCCGCAGAGGATCGAGACGCCGGGCCCGGCGGCAAGCTCCCGGACGAAGCCCTGCTCCAAAGGCGCCCCGCGCGGGCTCATCGCCAGCAACGGCGCGTCGGGACGCCGCTCCAGCACATGGTCCACGGCCGCCGCGAGCACGTCCGCCCGCATCACCATCCCCGCCCCGCCCCCGGCCGGGGTATCGTCCACGGAGCGATGCCGGTCGGTGGCGAAGTCGCGGATCTGCACCGTGTCGAGCGACCAGACCCCCTCGTTCAGCGCGCGCCCGGCGAGGCTGACGCCCAAAGGGCCTGGGAACATCTCAGGATAGAGGGTGAGGATGGTGGCCCGCCAGGTCACGGCTTCGTCCAATTCTCGATCTTCAGCTCCGATAAATCCGAAAAGTCGCGCTCGTTGTTGGTGACGAGGGTGACGCGCAGTGAGAGCGCGTGCGCCGCGATCAGACGATCGAAGCTCCCGCGCCGAAATGGAAGCGCTCCATAGGCCCTTGCGGCCGCTTCGTCGAAAGGAAGTACCCGTATGACTTCGAATAGCGCTTGAGCTTGCGCAACCGCTTCCAGGGACCGAGCGCCGACCATGACCTCCGCCAGCGTGACGGCCGAGGCCGCGACCTCGTCAGGCGTGCATTGCTCGATGCGCGCTCGGGCATGTGGCGCACTGCCCCCAAGCAAATAGATGCAGACATTGCTGTCCAACAGGAACCGCGGCTTGGCCGGCTCAATCACTTTTTATGAAGCAGATGCCACTCGCGTGGGCTGTCCTCGAACTCTCGCTCCTCGCGCGTGAGGGGTTTCAAACCGGGGATGGAGCCGTAGATCCCGCTGAGATCGATCTTCCTCGGCGTTTCTTCGACCGGCTCGAGCACGTACTTGCCTTGCTCCTCGCGCACGCGCATCTCGACGCCGGCTTCCACGCCGAGAGCCTTCGGCAATCGTACCGCGACCGAATTACCGGACTTGAAGGTTTTCGTCGTCTTCATGGCCCTTCCTGTATATACAAGTCGTATATACATCTTGGATGCCCACAATTCAAGCTCGTGGAACCGGAGCCGGCCGGATAGACTTTCCTTCGCCATGTCCGAGCCCGAACTCGATTGCCTGATCATCGGCGGCGGCCCCGCCGGGCTGACCGCGGCGATCTATCTTGCCCGCTTCCATCTCGCGACGAGGGTGATCGATGCCGGCAACAGCCGCGCGCGCTGGATCCCCTGCACCCACAACCATGCCGGCTTTCCGGACGGGATTTCCGGCGAGGAGTTGATCGAGCGTATGAGAGCGCAGGCGCAGCTTTACGGCGCGACGATCGAAACCGAGCGGGTGACGCGGCTCGACCGGGTCGAGGGTGGCGGCTTCTGCGCGACCTGGGGCGCGGGCTCGGTCAGCGCGCGCACGATCCTGCTCGCCACCGGCACCGCCAACCGCCGCCCGCCGATGGACGAGAGCCTCCACGACGAGGCGCTGGCGCGCGGGCTGATCCGCTATTGCCCGATCTGCGACGGCTATGAGG